>JBAZHC010000002.1 GCA_041652575.1 Phycisphaerae bacterium
GTGCCTGATCGAGCGGATGTGGACCTGTATTGAGCAGATTGCCGCCCATAAATTTTTGCAGAGTCTGCCAATCATACCTGCGAGCGAAACCGCTGAACGCAACGTTGATTTGTACAATTCTGCCCAGTACACCTGATTCGATAACCTTTTTTATGTGCTGAAAATATGGAGCAAAGCGTGACTGTTGAAATATTGTCAGTATCTTTTTATTCTTCTTTGCCGCTGCTATGAGCTTATCGACATCTTTTATTCTTTGCGCAAAAGGTTTTTCACATAGACAGTTAAAGCCTGCATTTAAAATCTCAAGCGATACAGGCACATGCATATTGCTTGGTGAGGTGTTAATAATTAAATCAAGGTCTTTGTGTCTGAAAAGCTGTCGATAGTCGCTGTAAACCTGGCATCCGTATTCCTGTACTGCACGCTCACAACGTTCTTTAAGTATATCACTGACAGCAACGATTTTGTATCTTGCCTTGTCTTTTATAAGATAATTGCCGTGAATATCCCTGCCACTTCTGCCTTGACCAATGATTGCAACTTTTAACCGTTTCACTTTTTTGTTCTCCAATATAGACTAATAAGAATTTAAACCAGTAGTTTTTATGATTCATATCTGGATTTATATATATAATCGTTTACTTTATCCTACATAATTATAATTGTCTGGAAAATATTTAATTGGCTGAGTATGATTCTCAGGTAATTTTCTTTATAATCACATTTGACCTGTGTGTTATCACAAATAGTTTTCACTTTTGATGGTTTTTTTTCAAGCTTGATATTTACTGTGACATTATTAACTGGGGAGATATATTCCACAGGATTAGAACATTCGAACATGTTTCCGGTATAGTTGAGCAGATGAATGAAAATTGTACCATCCTGGTTTTGTGTGACATTACATATAACTGCTGCTGGGGCATCCAACTTTACGACCGGGCATTCGTCAAGTGCAATATCTGCTAATCTGACTAGAATCTGACGTATTTCAGGATTACCTCGCCTTAAATAAATTTTTTCCAATGGCACAGAGATATATATTACTTTGCCTTTACCGTATTTTTTAATTGTTATACCAGGGGGAGTGCCCAATGGGAAATCCAAAGGCCGGCCGAACGCTCCTCCTGCAGGAAGAAATAAATCGGCTAAGGTTTGAGTTTCTTTGTGAGGATGGACGATATAATATTCTATATAGCGTTTCAGCTCAGGTATACCTACAACGGCATCGGAAACAGGCATTAGTCTGCCTTTTTTATCTATCGGCCAAATATTATTATCTCCAAGTTTTAAATATACCTCCGGAATCTGTGAAAAACCATGATGTGGTGATGTCTCACGGTATTCTCTAGGATGATATTGGACAGCGGGTTGATAACCTGCAAAATCCACGCCTAACAAATCTGAAAGGCTGAAGTTTTTTTCAGGCTTTCCTTCTTCATCCTTTAAGGAAAAATCACCACTTGCAATAAGTGATCCGCCAGCCTGCACAAAATTGCGTAACATATCTTCCTGGCTTCGGCTCAATACCGATACACAGGGCATATATATTGCTTTGTATCTCAAAAGTCTCTCTGGAGTAAATTGAGTATCAAAGATGCAGTCGAATTGACGATGCCCTTGCAGCAATGCCCTGAATGCTCCGGAAAAAGCGAGGCCTGTTTGTGAAACGTCTACTTCATGATCATAATTACTGGTAGCTCTTGAATATACCAACCCGAGTTCATGAATTGAGGTACTTTGATAATAAATAGAGGCATTTGCCTTGATAAATTTCACAAAATTATACATTCTCTTTGCTCCAGTTTTGTCCTTGATATAACTAGAGACTGTTCCAAGCATAGGCGTGGCTCCATGCATAAGATAAGCCGCCCCTAAAACATCCATTTCGGGCAAGTCATAAGTTCTTAATGTATCATACGGTCCTGGGGGTAAATAACAAAGTGATGTTTTTTCTAAACTTTCTCCTAACTTAACGGCCTCCAGCATTTCCCATAATGAACCGGGCCGGTGAACTTCTGTTGTATTCATACCCTCTGCAAAAGCAGATGTTAATTCCGGTTGTCCTGTCCGGTGATGGGGCTTGGTATGCAGTGTGCCGTTAAAACACAAAGGACATTTCGATATTTTATTAATGGCTCGTTGAACACCTCTGACTATATTTGCAACAACTTCGTCACGGATAATGTTCATTCTTTGCAGGCTTCCATCGGTATAAGAAACTGGTATAGGTAAATCCTGGCCATATTTATTGCGGTATAATTTCCTGCAATGTTCACAATAACAGATTCCGTACCACGTCGGGCCATCAAGATAGACGGCATCTGGGTTATATTTACTGACCACCTCTGTAATCGCATTGCGCATAGCTTCGATAAAACTCTCATTGCACATACAGGACATATAATGAGTACCGCCATTCCATCTGAGCAAATTTCCTTCCGCATCCCTTGCCAGCCAATGCAGATGACTTTTTTCCAGTTCAGGATAAAGTACGCCATAATGGCAATATGCCATTATCTTTATGCCGTGACTTTTTACAGCCTGACTTATCTTGCCATAAAGGTCATTGTTATCTTCGATAAGTGGGTATTTGGGAAGCCAGTCGGATTTATCGTAAAAATGAGCCCCCCAGCCAATTGCTGGGTATCGAATAAATTCAGCCCCCATTGCTTTGACAGCTTCAACAACTTCAGATGGGTCGGACCAGACAGGAAGTTCATTTTCTTCTAAAATTGCGACGGGAGTTTCTTTAAGCCATTGCCAAAAAGGTATTGTCTTATTACATGGATTGGAATCAATATTTTTTGTCATGTAAGTAGTTACCAGGATATGATAGTTTCATTCTTTTCGGCTCCATCAGGAAGCTCAACAATCAGCTTTTCACAGTCAGTTTTAACCCCATAAGCAGGGGAGTAAATGTGCTGCTGTTTTTCCCATTTTCCTGTAGAAATGCAAAATTTAACTTCAAGTGAGCCTTGCTGAACAACAGCCAGATTGCCTTCCATGGCTATAACCTTACATTTTGGGTGCAAAATGAAGCTCCATTTCATTCTCGGCAAATCTTCACTTTTATATTTTTTTATTATATAATCATCAATAATCAGTTTTTGCTGTGTTTTGATCCATCTAGCACTTCTGCGGTGTACTACCGGCTTATCCAGTTTTGTATATCCATAATGCTCCCCAGCAAAAACTTCTTCTTCATTGATATTCCAGTCTGTACATCGGCATTGTGTTTCTTCATAACAACCCCACCATTGTGATTTATCCGAAAAACGATTTTGCTCCTGATCTCCAATGGCTACTGTATTATGTGAAAAAACTGAGCGATAATAATCGCGATATTTCCTGCTGGCAGTGTAAACATAGATGCCTGGGTCGATAAGAATCTCTTTATCTTCTATACATAAAACAACGGCAAGTTTATCGTTGTGGCAATGTCCGCCCCTGCCTGCAGTGCCTATGGGGCCACAACTTGTCATACAGAAAAAATTACTGTTTTTAAAAATATAGAAACCGGCATCGGTATATGCACAGCTTTGTTCATCTCTATTGGGCATAACACTTTTAGCGTCGAAAAGATTTTGTGCTGCCGTCCAATGCTTTTGTTCCACAGTGTTTGGAAGCAGGGAAGCATCTTCAAAAAGAGCTGCGCCCACGCAGTTTAAAAATCTCCAATCTCTTGTATCATTTCCGGGCCGTTCCACATAGAGAAATCTTCCGCTGTCACAGTCCCCAATAAGAGGAATAAGTCCATTAGGCTGAGTAATATCGCGTAAAACTATAAACATTTTATATAACTTTCCGAGAAAGTTATCCCCCATTTTGCAATTTATCCACTTTTTTATATCAGTAATTGCAAAATGTTTTTCCATATTTGCCGAGAGTATCAAGGCGTATGCCGTGATTTCCAGAACCAATGCATGATATGCTGTTGCATTTTCAAAATCAAAGCCATCCGGAAGTACCTGATAATTGATTTCTCGGGATAATTCCCGCAAAGCTATCCTTTGCCAGCCAAACGATTCCATATCAACCGATTGCAGAAATGTACAGGCAGCAATCAGACCAGCCAGGTTGGCAATATAATGATTAGGGTGATAATCATTTTCTGAGAACTCAAGATTTGCCGAAATAAAACGCCTGTGATCGATAATACTATTTATAAAAATTTCCACAAATTTTTGGTCATTCTCATTGGCGAGATCAAACTTGTCTTTGATAAGCGAAAAAGCTGTTATCCAGTTTACAGTACGGATAGCTACATTCATGGCCGCTCGCCAGCCCGCGCCATATAGATATGGGTTGACTGTCAGCCAATCCAGCATTTGCGCAATAACCTCTTTGCGATATAAGTCGTTACCTGTTTTTTGCCAGGCAATAGCAAGTGTCACTAAATGGTAACCTCTTGAAAGATCAGCAGATACTTTAGCATCTGCGCCCTCAACCGTACCATATTTTAACTGACTGTGATGGAGCGGCATATAGCGATACCCGGACTTCAAATCGATATGCCAATCGATTGGCTCATAAGCAGGCACATAATAACAGGCAAGTTTTGTTCGTTCTCTGCTTCGATTTTGAATTGTTTCAGGAAGCTGGGAAATTACAGATTCAAGTGTTACGCTGGTATCGCTATAATTACATTCTTCAAAACCCTGGCACTGCATTCCATAATACGATTTAATCCAGCCGCTACCGAGAACGTTAAACTCATGTTTGAGATAATGGTCAGAAATTTCCAATAATTCCTGCATGTCATAATTTCCGGGACACTTCGACAGTGGAGGAAATGACATAAATTTCAGAGAATCAAAACCTTCCTCTTTGGGCAAATTTGAATTCATTTTGGATAATTCTTCCTATATTATTATAGCCACCGTATACGGTTACGATATTTTTTATATAGTTTACGATTTTTTTCAAAGCCATCTATTACATTTATGCTATTTATTATAGGAGGGTCTATTCCTCGTTGTGCGAGAATATTTGCCGCTTCAATTACAAGGCTGTTACAAATAAACGCATTGGCAAAAGTTGAATAAGAACCAACTCCGCTTTCGATTTCGTCAATATTGACTATAGCATCGCCATAAGGCATATAAGTCAGCAAAACGTGTTCAAACATTTCGTGGAGATTGGAGCCAGAAGGATGACGGCCTACAAAATCTTTAGGCAGCCGTTCGGCATAGTCGGTTGATGTTACAGCAATTACCTTGACTCCACGTTTTTTTGCTTCAAGGGCGGTCTCTATGGTAACCGGATTTATGCCATAGCCATTTACAAGCAGTAAGACATCATTTTTTTCAATTTCATAAAAATCAAAAATATACGGAACAATACCATAACTTCGTTCGCCTAATGGAACGTGAGGTATACGAATGCTGTCCACAAAAACTGGCGAAACACAGGCAAGCCCGCCGGCTCTATGAAACATCTCTTCAGCCATCATATTGGAATGACCTCCGCTCCCAAAAACATAAATAAGACCATCTTCAGCTATACGATCTGCGATAATAGCGGCGCACTTGTTTATCATTTCCTGCTGATTACTGTAAATTTTTTCAAGTCCACTGACAATTGTGTCTAAATAGTTTCGAACATAATC
Organism: Phycisphaerae bacterium; assembly: GCA_041652575.1. Classification (NCBI taxonomy): domain Bacteria; kingdom Pseudomonadati; phylum Planctomycetota; class Phycisphaerae; species Phycisphaerae bacterium. Next base: position 5,612 of record JBAZHC010000002.1, read on the forward strand.
AGGCCGAACCGATTGTTTCTTTTTTTTAATATCCGAAGATTTTTGCTGTTTTTTCACGTTTTTTTACTCCTATCTTCTTTGCTTTTATTGATAATCACAAAGGCTGCAATATGATTGCAATTAATCTGGCAAAATAGTTTTTCTTAGGTCGGTCAGGTTGTAACGGGACTGCTGCAGGAATCCTTACTCCACCCAGTAATAGTAGGGGTTATTTGAGGTAAGATCGGCAGGAGCACATGTTGCAGCACTGAAGTTGGGTACATCGCCTATTACAAGACCGGGTACAACTTTACTGATAGGCCACCATATAACACTGCCATCTGAGTATAGCTGATTATAACCTATAGGAGATAAGCCACCACTTAATTTACAATGATTGGATGTGAAGTGTCCCCATCGTTGAAGTCTGTCTGCTAATAAAGGGCCGGAACGATCTGTCAGTTTACCCGGTGACCTTCCAGGCTTAAAAGGCCCCATCCGATTGCCATAAAAAAGGTATTTTATTTGTGTTGTAGATGTTTTTCGTGCAGCTGTATTTAGGTGTGTTTGAATCCTGTAGCAGTCAATATAAAAATAATCAGCTTCTTCCCTGGGACATTCCACATTGTCTCCGCTTATATTCTTTCTATAACCGGCCTTACTGAAAGGGTCGCCCATACTGCTGCGATATGAAGGACACCTCCATGAATCGTCTATCGTGTCAGAAATGCCATACTTTGCCAAGGCAAATGCCTGCCCGGGCGGTATTTTATACAGGGAACACGCAGATATGCCTTCTGGGGTATTAGCAACAGTTCCAGGCCATGGAAAAAAAGTGTAGTCGGTAGCGTACGTTATAAAAGCTGTTCCAGAAGAACTAAGTTGAGACGCACAGACAGTTCTTCTGGCTTGAGCGCGGGCCTTATTAAGAGCCGGGAGCAGCAAGGCCAGTAACAGGGCAATAATAGAAATAACTACCAATAACTCGACTAAAGTAAATGCTTTTCTCTGGTTTTGATAAGAATGCTTTGATCTCATTTTACCTATTCCTTCAATCTTGATATTTTGGAATCTCATATTTGCACGTCAGAAAGAACTCCGAATGTCTTTGACGGTTCCTCTTTCAATCAATTCTGGTTCGATGTAAATCGAAGGCCATTTTGCTTGTGGATCAGCAGTGTTTTTGCCAAGCAGCATTTCGGCAGCTATGCAGCCAATTCGTTTACGGTCAAATGCCATTGAAGTCAGAGGTAACATTTCCTTATAGTTGCTGTTATCATCGCAGGACATTAACGAGAATTGCTCTGGTATAAACATTTTTTTGTCATAGGCCATTCTTGCAAGCCTCACGGCGAGTAAAGAGCTATATGTTAGAATAGCGGTTACTGGTTCAGGACCACTGAGCCACCGCTCGGTTCTCTCTATAAAAGGCCTATCGTATATCTCGTCAGATTCAGTCTTTGCAGGCAGGTGAACATTAAAGTCTGGGACAGGTTTGAGACCTGCCCTTAACATTGCTATTTCATAGCCTTGCTCCCTCTGGACGATGCTTATATGAGGGTTTCCACCTCTGCCGCCAGTCATATAAGCTATGCGTCTATGCCCCTTTGAAATCAGATAATCGACAGCCATTTTGGCGGCATTTCTGTCGTTGTAGATTATGCAGTTTTCCAGCAGTGGATTCTCAGCATTAATTAGGACGTAAGGAATTGGCAATTTAGCACAAAACTCGGTCATATTTCCGTGATTGAAGGTTAATTCAAAGATAAGACCATCACAACTATGTTGCCGAATCATCGGCAATTCTTTTAATTGTTCCAGAGTCGCATCAGGTAGTATTGTACTCATTGTGTACATGTAATCCAAATTTGTGAGTTTTTCAAGGATACCATTGGTTGTTGCAAACACATCGGAGTCCTTAGGCGTGTCAGTAATAAATCCAACAATCCCGCTGCGGCGTTTGGCTAAAAATTTCGCACCTGACCATGGATGGTAATTGAGACGTTTCATAGCCGCTTCTACTTTCCGTCTCGTTTCTCTATTGACTTGATTTGGTTGGTTGATTACACGGGATACTGTAGACCTATTTACACCTGCCAACTTTGCAACTTCAAAAGAGGTTGTATGTTGCAGTGGAAACATTTCAACTACATTTGACTCATTGTTTTTCATTATAGACTCTATATGAACACCTGTTGCATAAGAGTAATGTTAGCATATTTCAAAAAAATGTCAAGCGATTTTTTAAAGTAAAAATAAAAAACAAAATTATTAGATATTTTTTGTTATGCGTGTCCATGTTACGCATGGATTTAAGATTTAAAAGTATTATAACTTTATATTAAATAGGCACTTATGAGCAAAAATATTTGTGTTAAAAAAAGGTATAAAAAATTTTCTTTGTGTGTTGGGGAATTTTAATTAGATTTGTTCGGAATTTTCTTGACATATATAAGGGTAATAGAATAAACTTATACACAGCTGTGCAGAAAGATGTTAACTGCATGTTCAAGGCGAATAATATTATTTTAAAGGAGGCATGAGAAATGAAGAAGTGTAATGTAAGAATTGCGAGTATTATTGTTGGATGTTTTTTGGTGATGGTATTGAGTGGAGTGACACAAGCTACGCCGATCAATTTGTCGCAAGGACGTGCTTATACGGTTAGTTGGAATACGGATGTTCTTTGGTTCCATGCTGAACAATATCCTGGCGAAGGGCCAGCCAATGCTAACACGCTGTTGACGGATGGTGTGTTTGCGACTCCGGTTGACCTGATTCCAACGGTTGATGAGGCGATATGGAGAAGGACCAGTGGCGTAACCCCGGGTGTATTGACGATAGGAATGGACTTGGGAGAACTTTGCGATATTACCTCGATTTATGTAGATGTGTTTAAAGGTCCCTACTATCGTCACGTAACTCCCAATCGTATCAGCATTGATTATTCGGTCGATGGTGAGACATGGACGAATTTCTACAGTTTTTCGAAAGGATTAGAGACTACTAATGGAGGAGCCGCTAATGTATATTATATTCAAAAGGGTGCAGGGGTGGAAACCGCTGTGGAAGGCCAGCACGTTAAAATTACTATGGAGCTGGACTACGGCTCCTACAACAGGTACTTTCGGTGCGATGAGTTCCAGATATTTGGAGAGGTGCCAGAGCCGGCCACAATTTGCCTCTTGAGCATTGGAAGTATGTTAGCATTTTTGCGACGGAAAAAATAAGCGGGAGTATTGTTTCTGTGGATTAGTCAGCAAAGAGGAGCGGAGTATTTATGCTCCGCTCCTATTGAATGATGTAGATTGGCACTTGGTTTTTGTGTGCTGTTGTAAAGTTTTTGCGGGTAAACCTGTAATATAAACTAAGGAGCGAATAATGCAAATCAAAATAAAAGCGTCAATAATGATAATTATGGCAGCAATATTTGTTAATATAACTATAAAATCCGCAAATGGCGATATTACAATGTCACGTTATGATGACTATGACGCTGCGACAAATATTAGTGCCTCAAGTGACCCAAACAATGCCCATGGCAGCGTAAGCTTTCCTAACGATATTATCTGGCGATACTATCGACAGTTAAATGTTGACGAGTATTATGACTATATAGACCCTGAATATTACAGTCCTATTATGGAGCCTAATTTAAATGAACTTGTTCCCCTGCCTTGGATTCCGGCAAAAAGCCAGTTTTTTTGGGAGATGCCTACTGTAAGATATTCAAAAATTTTTGCAGAGAGAGGAGACATTTATCAGAAAATGGTGACCGGAAGTGGCGGCAGCATAACAGATAAATGGAATAGTGCCTGGATGGTTTACACTCACAACTGGGATGAGCCGGGGGAATATGACATAACAGGTAAACTCTATGAATATTACTATAATGGTGCACCTGAAAGGTATGTCAATTGTCTGATTGGCAGGGTCAATATTGACTCGAGTATTTCGACCATCTGGACAAAATCAACCCTGGTGCACAACAGTGTGGAGGAAGTACTTGCTGATCTGTCACAAGAGGCCGCACTTAAAGACATTGTGCTTCAGAAAGGTGAAAGCCTGTTTTTTGTTTCGAGGTATGATGCAGATAATGGTGGGGGCTACCCTGGGGATTATGCCTACCAATACCTTATTGATCACCATATAGATATTGGTGACCCATGTGACCCATATGATGATGTTAATGATGGCGTTATGCTGACTATGAAGCTGCTTGAGCCGCCATTGCGAGAGGGATATGATGTTTATGAACATTTTAATGTGGGCGGTGGGGTACCAGACTCCAATTTGTGGCATGTGTACAAAAGTGATGAAACTGCTGATACAGTAGAGAATGATGGTTTCTCACGGCTTATTATGATAAGAGACCCTTATACGCCGTCTTTACCAGACAAACCTGTAGGTGTATATGGGCAGCAGCCCATCGTAGCTGACAGTGATGGCAATTGCGTAATTGAATGTCGCTTCAGTAATGGCAGTACTATTGGACGTAGTTACACTTTTTTCAATATTAATGTCAGTCCTGCACCGGTTCGCGGCGAATATAGCGGCCATCCGCCAATATATATGGGATTAGTGTTCAAATTCAATTTAGGAAAGATGTTTTTTAGGGGGTATTTCAACAGCAATATGGAATGGGAGGACCCGAATGTAGTAGTTCCTGCCGGTTCATTTGAACAGGGCGTCTGGTATAAGGCTAAGCTGGTGCTGAATACAAAGGCTTATACAATAAAAGGCTATGTATATGATGACAGCGACAATCTGATATGGGAAACGTCTGAGCAAAATTATGGCGACCTGAGGAATTATCTTGTTTCCGATAGTTATTACGTCAATATTTATAATGTGACATATAGCCATGGATCGACAGTGTATGTGGACTATGTAACTGCTTCTCACAGTGTTTTTTGCGGCGGAAGAGACCGTCCTTATCCTGCAGGTGATGTGAATCACGATTGTAAGGTAAATCATCTGGATGTTGCTGATATGGCAGAACATTGGCTTGATAATTTACTGGAATAATTTGTTCTGCGTTGAAAAAATATGGAAACTACTTGAATGAAGGAGTTTAAAGAATGAATAAGCTCACAATGATAATTTTGGTTGTATGTCTGATAAGTTTTTCAGCATCATCTTCTTTTGCCGTCACCATAAATATGGCAGACAGCAAGCCGTTCAATGAGGCTGTACGAGGGTTGGTTTACAGTCCGGATGTTTTTGACGGTCCAATGCTCAATAAGACACTTAGTGTTGTAAATAATGCGAGTTTGCGAGGCGTATCCAACGGTAGTCCCTCAAATACTTATAACTGGAAAGACCGAGCATCCGCCTGTTGTGTCTATGATGGCCGTGGTCGTTCAACACTTCAGTTTCTTCGTGATGCGCAGTTTGCTAATGCCCTGGCTTTTATTAATCTAAATGCGTTTACAATTGGAACGGGAATCAACGGCAACTGGGTAGAAACAGATGCGAACATACCAGCACTTGCCCAATTGGCAGCCGACTGGGTGTATTACACTAATTATATGCTTCAGCTGTATCGTCAGGGTGATACTATCCCATCTGCAGATACCAATGCGATTCGCATTCTGGACGAAATTACATGGTCGGACATCTATAGATACTGTGATGAATTACCAGCTCAGGGCGAGCCGAATATCTCAACCGATATATACTGGGAAGTCGGCAATGAGGTAGAGAGTTTGGTTGATGATTATCATGACAGATATGAGGGAATCACTGAGGCGATGCTGGCGGTAGATCCCAGCATAAATGTTGGTCCCTCGCTTGGCAACATAGACACTCTCAATCTTGGTATAATGGATGCAGTGCTCAACGATAGTTCTCTCCAGGTTGATTTTGTCGTGTTTCATCCGTATGGCCCGATATGCTACAATGAAAGTGAGTATAACAACATTGGATTGTATGAGTCTGGCCTTGCCAGTATCAGTAACTGGGTAGTCAATGATATTTTAACGCCTATACGCAGCCATATCACTGCAAGTGGACGCAATGTTAACCAGATGAAAATTGCCTTTACTGAGTGGAATCCCAGCTGTGGTGCTTCTGCTTCTACGGTTGCGGGAGCACGTATGACCCAGGCGCTGGCGGTTGCTGAGGTAATATTCAATTTTGCGGACCAAGGTGTTTTTGCAGCTCATTTCCTTCCAGGTCCCAGAAATATGTTCCAAACAAAATATCCATACTTTCTGACGTATGAAATGCTCGCTGAGAATATGGGAAATGATTTGGTAAGCACATATAGAAATGGGATGTTTCGCCGTTATGTTACTCGTGACAGCCAAAGCGGCAAAATTGTTATCTGGGGTCTAAACTTTGACAATGATACCGATGTTACTGAAACAGGTCTTTCTTTGACCAATCTGCCCCAGGGATTTGAAGCTCAAAGCATAACACTTTGGCGATTACAGGATGTTCATCAGGCTACTTCGCTTTTCTCCATAAATGATGACCCCAATGGCTGGGACAACGTACAATGGACGTCTATGGACAAGACGAGTACTATTAATTTGTCTAATTTTAACCTGACATATAAAGCTGCTGAAATTACGGCATTGGTGATAATACCTAAGCCCACTGTATGCGATGATTATATTACCACCTACATTGCTGCTGATTTAAATCATGATTGCATAGTAAATTTTGATGATTTTGTATTAGTTGGTTCAACATGGTTCCAGTGCACCGATAACTGTGATTAATTAGAGAATCCAAACAAATCAAATGTATGGATACATCTATATTGCTTTTGTAAAGGCCCTATTTGTCTTGAATAAGGAGAGATAGGGTCTGTGTTTATATATAGATATATCGTTCGGTAAGCTTAATAAAATTTTTTTATTTTTATTATATCGGATTTCTCTCGTAACTCAGAGAAAGATATGAATGGCAGTTGTACATTTAGCAGAATTTTAGCGTTTAGTATTTTATGATTTCATATGGATTAAAATTTAAAAACCTTTAAAGCACCTCTTGAATAACACGTCATTTTTCTTAATTAAAAAAGGGAATAACAAGAAGTTTTTTAATTTTTTCATGTATTCTTCACCGCATAGGAAAGAGATGTGTGAAATGAAACAGGAACAGGTGGCATAATTGGCAAGACCAAGTGCCTGCTGTTCGTTTAGTGCCTCATCTTCTATATTGTTTGGAGGTAAAATTTATTTTTTAGGAGGTCTTATAATGAAAAATTTGTTAGCATTAGTAATGGTTTCATTGGTTGCATTTCCAGTATTTGCTTTAACGGTAAGTTTTAGCGATAATGGTAATCATACCGTGAATCTAAATTATGACGCTACAGGGGATGACGAATTACCAAGAGCATTTGCTCTGAATATCCAGGTTAGCGGCGGAGCTATGATTACTTCTGTTACCGGCTTTAAGATAGATGGCGAAAGCACAGCCACAAGTCCCGGCTACGGTATTTTCATGGGCGGAATTGTTATCGATGGCAATGGCATTGTGCAGGATTATAGTACTCCGCTGGATTCTTCAGGGTCTCCGGGAACAGTTGACCAGGTTTTACCGAGCAACCATATTATTCTTGGGATGAGTTCACTTTACTGGCCTGTTGATTCTGAAGTTAATGCTCCTGGTGCAAGCGGCACACTTTGCACACTTGGTATTGACTGTAATGGTGCAGCTGGCGACATTAGCATTATAGCAACTCAAGAAGACATTTATCGTGGCGGAATCGTTCTCGAAGACAGCAACTCGGCAGAGGATGTTAATTTTCAGACATTGGTTTATTCATGTGCTCCCGCAACAGTGTTTTCGGATGGTTTCGAGAGCAATTTTGACAAATGGGATGACTTCGGTACCACGCTTTGGGACAGGACAACGGCCCAGAAAAAGTCCGGCAGTTACTCGGCTCACTGTAGCGTTGGACAAATGAGTTTATATTCGGACTACATCGATACTTCGGAGTGTTACAGTATCACTGTAAGCTTCTGGTATATGGACCATGGCATAGATGATAACGATAATGTTTATTTAGAGTTTCTTGATAATAATGGGTATTACAATGAGACTATATTTGAGATTGGGAACACCTCGCCTGAAGACACCTGGCATCAATATGAAACGACCATTTATAATTCAGGCAGTGATACACAGTATTTTCACCCAACTTTCAACATTAGATTCAAAGGCAGTTACATTGATGCAGGCGAAGACCTCTGGATTGATGATGTATCGGTAGTTGTACGGTATTAGATATTATGCTGTAACTTAATCGGTGTGGTAAAGAGTAGTGAAAAAATATGTTTCGGAACCTGAAAATTATAGTGATACTTTTAAGTTTTATTTAATCCGTTACTTGAATTAAATAAGAAATAAGGAGTAAATAATGCAAAATAAAATAAAAACTTTAATAATAATTGTTATAGTTGCGATATTTGTCAATGCAGCCGTAAAATCAGCAAGCGGTGACATAACAATGTTGCGTTACGATGATTATGTTGCTGCAACGAATTTTAGTGATGGAAACAATTTCCATGGCAGCGTAAGCTTTCCTAACGATGTTATCTGGCGGTACTATAGACAGCTAAATGAAGGTGACGTAATAGATCCTTTGTACGACAGTAATATTATGGAACCGGATTTAAGTGAACTTTCGGCTCTGCCGTGGATTACAGATTATTATGACCCAAATTATAACGACAAATTTTTTTGGGAGCTGCCGACTTTACGATATTCAAAATTTTATGCAGGCGGAGACTATCTTTGGCAATCAATGTCTACCGGTGGTGGCCAGCTATCGGATAAATGGAATAGTGTCTGGGCTGTCTATACTCATAACTGGGAAACGCCGGGTGAATATGACATATCAGGCAAGGTCTATGGATACGTACAAACCGGAGGTGACAGGTATCTTAATTATCTTGTCGGCAAAATAGATGTTAATTCGACTATTTCAACTCTCTGGACAGGCTCTACCCTGATATACAATGGACAGTTTGAAGTGCTTGCCGATTTGTCGACAAAGTCCGAACTTCAAAATATCGTGCTTCAGAAAGGCGAAAACTTGTTCTTTGCTGCAAGATATGATGCGGATAATGGCGGAGGGCATCCGACGTGCTATGGAAAGCATGGCACTTATGATTACAATGGCCCTGGCGACAGTGTTACATTAACTATGACACCGCTTGATCCGGTTTTGCATGAGGGATATGACATTTATGAGCATTTCAATACATTAGAAGGCCAGACACCAGATCCCAATTTATGGTATGTGTATAAAAGCGACATAAATGATGTGGTCGAGACCGATGGTTTCTCGCGGCTTATTATACATGGTATGACCGGTGGTGGCGACAAGCCGGTAGGTATATATGGGCAGCAGCCTATTATCCCTGACAGTGACGGCAACTGTGTGATTGAATGCCGCTTTTCTACTGAGAATAGCTACAGTTATTTCTATATTGAGGTCAGTCCCGCCCCTGTTCGCGGCGAATATAGTGGTCATCCGCCGATATATATGGGGTTTAAAATCGAGTTATACGACGACGAGACGATGTCTTTCAAGGGTTATTACAATGGCAATACGGCATGGGAGGATTCAAATCAACCTCCCAATGGCACCTTTGAGTCATTCAACTGGAATAAAGTTAAACTGGTGCTGAATACAATAGCCCATACTATAAGAGGCTATGTGTATGACGACAACAACGATTTGATATGGGAGACACCCGTGAATAATTATGCCAGTTCCGCCGGTAGGTGGCTTAATTCCAGTGCGTATTATGTCAACATTTATAATGTGGCAATGAGTTCTGATATAACAGTATATTTGGACTATGTAACCGGCTCTCATAGTGTTTTTTGTGGCGGACGCGACCATACCTATCCTCAAGGCGATGTGAATCACGATTGTAAGGTAGATTATGGAGATGTTGCGGAGATGGCGGAACAATGGTACTGCAATTCGTTGGAATGATTTAATGTGTTTAAATGATTATTTGAACACTAAGTTTAAATTAAGGAGTAATAAGAATGAATAAGCTCATAATGATAATTTTGGTTTTATGTTTGATAAGTTTTTCTGTATTGCCATGCCTCGGTGATGTAACAATGTCGCGTTACGGTGACTATACCGCTGCAATAAACGTAACCGATGGAAACAACTTCCACGGCAGTGTAAGCTTTCCTGATCAGGTTATATGGCAATACTATCGGCAGTTAAATGAAGGTGATGTAATAAATCCTTTGTATGACAGTAATGTTATGGAACTGGATTTAAGTGAACTTGACCCTCTGCCCTGGTATTTCGACAATCCTTCCGGCTCAAGTTATGACAACACTTTTTTTTGGGAGATGCCGACTTTAAAGTATTCACAATATTTTGTATCCGGAGATGTATTTTGGCAAAAAGTGGTAACCGGAGGCGGAGGCGCGTTATCAGATAAATGGAATAGCATTTGGGCAGTCTATACTCATAACTGGGATGAGCCGGGAGAATATGACATATCAGGCAAGGTCTATGGATATGTGTGGAGCGGGGGCGACAGGTATGTTAATTATCTTGTCGGCAAAATCGATGTTAATTCGACTATTTCAACTCTTTGGACAGGCTCTACTCTGATACACGACATTAGTCAGGTTGAAGTGCTTGCCGATTTATCGACAAAGTCCGAACTTCAAGATATCGTGCTTCAGAAAGGTGAGAAACTTTGCTTTGTTGAAAGATATGATGCGGATAATGGCGGAGGGTATCCGACGTGTTATGGAAGGCAGCTTGTTTATGATTATAATGGCCCCGGCGACAGTGTTACACTGACTATGACTGGTTGTTCAATACCTATAGATATGTCGAGCAGCAACCCATTCAATAGGGCTGTGGCAGGAATGGTTTATGACCCAGCCCTTTTTGATGGTGAAATGCTTGACGAGACGCTTGTTGCTGTAGATGGTACCAGCCTGCGCGGCGTAGCCAATGGTTGTCCCTCAAATACTTATAACTGGAAAGACCGGACAGCAAACTGTTGTGTATATGATGGCCGTGGTCGTTCAACGCTTCAGTTTCTTCGTGATGCGCAGCAAGCTAACGCTTTGGCGTTTATTAATGTTAATTCATTTGGAACGGGAACGATAATCGATGGCAACTGGGTGTATACAGATACAAACATACCACCACTTGCCCAGCTGGCAGCAGATTGGTTGTATTACACTAATTATATGCTCCAGTTATATCGCCAGGGAGATATGATTCCTCCCGAAGACACTGATGCCAATCGTATTCTGGATGAAATTACGTGGTCGGACAATTACAGATACTATGATGAATTACCTAATCCGGGCGAACCGAATATCTCGACCGACATATACTGGGAAATAGGCAATGAGGTGGAGAGCTTGGTTGATGATTATCATGACAGATATGAGGGAATCACTGAGGCGATGCTGGTGGTAGATCCCAGCATAAATGTTGGTCCCTCGCTTGGCAACATAGACACTCTCAATCTTGGTATAATGGATGCAGTGCTCAACGACAATTCGCTCAAAGTTGATTTTGTAGTATTTCATCCGTATGGCCCGATATGCTATATGCCATGTGAGTATTATGATGATGACCAGTGGCAATATGGGCTTTGCAGCATCAAAGACTGGGCAGTCAATACTATTTTAGCTCCCATACGTAGCCACATCAACGATAGTGGTCGTGATGTCAACCAGATAAAGATAGCCTTTACTGAATGGAATCCGAGTTGTGGTGGTTCTTCAGAAACGATTGTAGGCGCACGTATGTGCCAGGCGCTGGCTGTTGCTGAGGAAATATTCACTTTCGCAGAAGAAGGTGTGCTTGCCGCTCATTTCCTCCCTAGTCCTAAATATTTTGCATCCACAAAATGGCCACAGTTTCTCGCTCATAAAATACTTGCTGAGCATATGGGAGATGATTTGGTAAGCTCATACAGCAATGCACGGTTTCGCCGCTATGTTACCCGGGACAGTGGAACAAATGAAATTGTTATATGGGGTCTAAATTTTGACAAAGATACTGACGTTGTTGAAGCAAATCTGGCTTTGACCAACCTACCCCAGGGGTTTGAAGTTCAAAGCATTACTCTCTGGCGATTGCAGGATGTTTACCAGACTACTTCGCTTTTCTCCATAAACGACGATAGCAGTGGTTTGGATAATGTACAATGGACATCTGTGGACAAAACGAATACTATTAACCTGTCCAATTTCGACCTGACATACAAGGCTGCTGAAATCACAGCATTGGTGATTGTGCCTAAACCAACTGAATGCGGTGATCCCAGCACTATATACTATGAAGCTGATTTAAATCACGATTGCTATGTAAATTTTAAAGATTTAGCATTGATTGCTACGACATGGTTCCAGTGCACTGATAATTGCAATTAATTAATTGATACAATTGAGTATAATAGTTTTATAAAGGTTATATTTGACCTGTTCTCAGGACAAATATGGTCTATCTTTAAAGGTGAGATGCTGTTTAGGATGGTATTATGAAAAATATTTTTGGTTTCCTGTTACTTCTTTTGTTATGTCGGTTTTCTTTGGCAACTCAAGGACAGGTTCTGAATGTCGGCTATACATCTGTCGAAATTTTGAACTATTCAAACCTTGCAATCAATTTTCAAAACCGGCCTGTAGCTGAAGCATTTTTCAAAATACGTCAAAATCAGTCGGACAACTCAAAGGCGGTTCACCATGATTGCAATATCCCATACCATACAAAAGAAATAATCGTTGATAATGGTATTAATTTAGTTGTGCTTTTCAAAGCTGATACAGTCAATACTGAACACAACAGTATTATTTTTGAAATCAGAAGCAATTCGGTTTCGATAAAATATGATTTGGCTTTTATAGATAATGTTATGTCTACGGATATTGGTTTTGTGACATCTGACTCTTTTTGTACAGGTTCTCCATTCAGAGCATTTCTTGCTGATGGAAAAGAAGTTACAGGTGAACTGCAAAAAGATCCGCTATTTAAAAATGCCACTATAAAAAACATAAGAGAACTTGTCCTTTCAAAATGTGACACAGGTAAGCTGAATGTAATCTGTGAGCAATTGCCACCTTTTGAATTCATAGACACCAGAGATATCAGTAACCCAAAACGCAGGATAAATTCATCTATAGCAGTCCCTGATACTCGAGGCAAATTGGTTCTTTTATATGGCAGCTGTCAGGATGCAAATTTCGTTACAGTTGACCTCAAGCCAGTCTGCAATATGGGATTTAGAGACAGTCTTGCCAATGATGGAGTCGGCGGATGGATGGACGAGGGAGCAGGAAGGGATATGAGTCAATTCGTTTCTGGAAAGAACCTCTATAGCGGCATTGTTTTTGATGTCATTGAACCAAATAATAACAAGGGTATGAGTGCAATTATCCTGAAGGGTGGGCCCAACCATGGTCAGAATTTCCCAGAACAATTTGATATACCTATTGGCAGGAGTGGAAGTTCATTTTATGCTTTGTATACAAGCGGCTGGGCAAAATCCGGAACAGATGATGGGAAAGTTGTTGCTGCATATATTGTAAAATATGCTGATGGTCAGGAAGATGAACATGAAATTGTTTATGGCAGAGATATTACGGATTGGCAGGATTTATCGAACAAGCCGAATTATATTCAAGCATGGACTGGACGTAATTCAGTTGGCAACATTGCAATCGGCGCAAGCTCTTTTCCGCTTAAGGACAAGGTTGTGCAATCTATAAGGCTTGAAAAGCGTGGTCAAAGCAATTGTATGATAGGGCTTATCGGCCTTACATTATCCGACCAGCCTGTGCAGGTTGGTTTAACCAAGTTACCAAATGGGCCTGTTAGCATGCCTCCTTTGAGGTATAAATTTGTTGGTGATGCTGAAAGGATAGCCGCTTGGCTTGACCCAAATGAGTTAAATGTATCTGGTCCTGTCTCTCGTCAGGGCTATGATGTCACTTTTGATTCTGATGACGTTTTGATGATGGGAGCCAATCATAGCACGCCTCGGACGGAAATCGAGCCTAATGAGCAGCAATCAAAAAATATAGTTGATTATGTAAAAGCAGGTGGTTCGCTATATATCTCCTGGCCGGTTGATGAGACTATCAGGGATTTATTGCAGATTCTTCCTGTTGAACAGGCAGGGGAAGCTATTACTTTTGTTCCAAAAGACCAGGTATTGATGATATTGCCGACAGATTACAATCATCCAATTTTTTCCGATATTAATTGGGCGGATTATTTGCCACAGCCGTATTATTACCCTGTGAAAATCAAACTGGGTTCGGAAGTCATTGCCAGATTTTCAAACGGTATACCTGCATTGGTTTACTGGAAGGTCGGAAAAGGTAAAGTCTTATATTCAGCATTTCCGCTCGAATATGGAAACTATATTGGTACTACGAGCGGGCGTCACCCCTGGTCAAGGTGTGAATTCTTCTATAAAGTTCTTTATTGGCTCAAAGGAAATGAAGATTTTGCCCGCTATCTTGGGAAACGGACGATTTGCGGCAGACTAAGGGCAGAGCTTTCTGATATAGTGGCCTCATGTAACTCTGAATTGGAAAATCTCAGAGCAGTTGAAACATACATAGGACAGGAAAATATTGCTAAAAAATTTAATTCTGAACTCCAGGATATTTTTAGCGAAATGGATTCTTCTGATCATTTTCTTGTTACACTCAAGCTTGATGAAGCTATAAAAGGATATAGAAATGCATATAGCAGGGGTAACACGCTTCTAACTCATATTCTGGATGCTACAAGCGGTATCAAATCTTCGGCATTAAAAGAAAAAAAATTAGATTTGATTAATATTAAGCCAGGACCACCTTTGCTTATTGGCTCTCATTGTTCGCTGACTTCATATGGCAGTTCAAGATCATCGGATAGCAAGGTGCGTGAATATTCTATTATACGGTCGTTCCAACGCCAGAGTGAACTGGGATTTAATACCGCGGTAGAGCATGCCGGCCTTGTTTGTTTTACAAAAAAGGACTCTGATCCTACAGTTGTGGATGATAATGATTTGAATCTATGGATTTATAATGACATGCTCCGAGCGCTAAAACAGACAGGTTGGCGATACTTTATGAGTATAGATTCATCTGATTTGCTTAATTTTGGAGAAGGTAATTATAAATTCTTCCACAAGGATATGCCTTTAGGAGAAGAGCCTTATATATACTCAGGGCGTAAAATATACCCTCCAAGTATCTGGAACAGGACATTTCTTGACCGTCGCAGGCAAGTTCTCGAGAAGGTAACCCTTTACTACAAGGATAAAGCTGAGATTATCGGTTATGATATGGATAATGAGCCATCTGCGTATCTGGGTTATAGTGACGATATTGTCAAGCATTTTCAGGAATGGCTTAAAGTTAAATTTGGCTCTATAAAAAGGTTCAATGCGGCTCTTAAAAAAAATTATACAGACTTTAATGTTATTAAACCTCCTACACTGTATGATGTGCGCAAAGAGGGGGTTACTGAAATAGCAAAACGTCCTGTATGGTATGAGTGGTGGCTATTTCAGGATGATGTAATTGTAAATCACTTCCGTGAGGATTATGAAACAATAAAACGCATATCGCCTGATAAGATAGTTCGTGAACGTTTTTCAGAAGTATCTGCGACAGGGCGGCCCTATAGAAATGATGGCGCGGGGAGACTGCCGTATCATCGTATTACCAAATATGTCGATATGACAGGCATGCATATGTGGGTCTTATATTCGTTGGATTTCATGAGAGCTCAGGCCAACAATGCACAACTCGGGCTTGGTGAATATTATATGACACCGCTTGATGGTCCATATAACAGCAGGTTACAGCTTAATGATGGCACAAGTGGCTATTGGGCTATTCCGGTTGTTGAGAGTGAAAATGTAAATTGTGCAGCGGCTGAGCGTAATTTCTGGATAGCATTATCGCGTGGTGTCAGGTCATTTAATATTCACACGCTCAAGGCCGGTATAGGTGTATACAATATGATACAGCCTGATAATTTACATTGGAATCGCACGCTTTACGCATTGAAATATGCTGGAAAGGAATTCTCACGAATTCGAGGCGAAATTGACGGAGCTGAAGTGATATCGCAAGTGGCGTTGCTGGAAGTGCCGGAAAGTACTACGCAAAGTTTTGGTACTGCAATTGAAGAAGATACTATTTGCACTCAAGTTGAACAAAATTATATCTTTGATGCGCTTCACGATCCATTGGATATTCAGAGCGACCCTATAGCCCCGGATTCAAATTATAACGGGTACAAAGTTGTAATAGCATCTCAGCCTCTGTTTCTCTCAAATGAGAGTGAGGCAAAAGTTATGGATTTTGTAAAAAAAGGGGGCATTTTTATTGCAACAGGCCCATTAGGCTTATATACTGAACATGGTTTTGCAAATCAGCGTATACTTAAAAATATATTTGGAATAACCGAGGTTAAACGAGTAACTTTTCCATCTGATATTAATTTAAAATCAGGGTTAAGTATCAAACCTGTTTCTCACAAAAGTTTGTGCTGGAAATATAACTTAAGCAAAGATTTAAAAGTTCTTGCTTATTTTTCAGATGGGACACCAGCTGTGGTTGAGACTGAATATGGCAAGGGGCGTATGATACTTACTGCGTATGCTTTATCGCAAACCGAGAATATTGCTGAACAACTCCATCAGCTTGTCGAGCCTTTTGTTAATTTTCCTGTTAAATCATCTCCACCGGTTAACTTGTTCTTGCTTCGTAAAGAGGGAGTACTTCTTGTATTTGCAGTAAATAAGCAAATATATCCGATTGAACGTCAGATGAAGCTCAATGGGACAAAAAAGATAGATGATATACGGGCCGGCATAAGTATAGTTACTGATTCAGTGCCTTTGAGACTTGGTCCCGGTGAATGTCGAGTTTTTAAAATATATGATAAGTAAATTCAAAATGGTTTTATTTCTGTCCATGGTAAATTGTACAAGATTATGATAACTTAGAAATCATAGAGAATGATAAAAAGACATTATGGCTTGGTAGGATTATTATTTTGTTTAGTTATCTTACGGCAAAAACACGAGTGGTATCGTGAAATTATAAATGGAAAATCGAACAAAGTTGTATGATTGTTTTGATATAATGATGTCTATAATTGAGTAATTTCTGTTTTTAAGAGAGTTGAATGATTAAAAAGAATCTTAACATTATTGTTGTGGTGCTAATTATTGCCATTGGCGCAATCTTTATCGCATTAATGGCTCGTAACATCTTCTTGTATTATTTTGTTTCAGTTGAAGGTACTATTGAAGATGCTGTACAGGCCTATGCAAATACTCAGTTCCCCAAAGCCAAATCAATTGCCTCTAAACATCTGGAAGAGCCCCTTGGCAAATTGATTTTTTGTAGCTGTCAAATTTTTGACATAAAAAATCTCAATTACAATTCCGGTCTGGCGGGTCTTAAAGAGCTTTATGAGGATACAAATATTCCCACAGATATCAGAGTTGAAGCGGCGATTAGCTATGCCCGTGTAATTCAGGTTTTTCAGACAAGAGGAATATATGCAGAATATAAGGAAGTGGCTGTCGAAAAAGTCTACAAGGACATACTTAATCTTGACAATAATGATCGCAGAGCCTGTACGACAGCAGTTTATCTAATGGAATTGTACATTAATTCAAAGGAGAAACAAGGGGACGAAAAAATAATCAAATTTACAGATAATTTCGTTAATAATTTTAATGGTGAAAAAAAATATCTTGTGCCGGTGCATATGGCAATCAGCAATTATTATCTTGTATTTAAAAATAATTATGTTTCAGCCGTAGAGCATCTTAAAAAAGCCTATGAACTCGGGATTGAAAGGGATCTTCTAAAAAGAGATGTTTTGTTTCGAATCGCCAGGATTTCCGAATATAACCTTGATGATTTGGAAACTGGCAAAAAGTATTATGAAGAATTTTTAAGACTTTATCCAGATGCATTAACGACACCTGTTGTGAAACGTTATCTTAAAGATCTCCAGGAAAAGGAGAAAGATATAAATGGTTGAAAGAAGTATTGACAAAAAGGCATTTATTAAAGAAAGTTCTTTTAGGGCATTTGGTGTTTATATTGCTCTGTTTTTTTATGGGGTATCAATATTTTACGTATATTTCCTTGGTGCAGATAAAACAGCCTTTGAGTCGGACACAAAGGTAATTACAATTGCACACTGGCAACTTGAAGATGGTTTTCGTGAAGGTTTTAATGATGCAATTGCTCTTTTTGAATTATTAAAAGCACATCAATTTGATAAACTTATAGAGAACTATGAACAACAAAGGGCGGAAGGTTTTAAGCTTCTTATTATAGAGTTTATGCAAAGGGATCCTTCTAAAAACGATTCTGATTTTAGGCGCAATCTCAGAATTTTCAAGAGGGAGCTAAAACCCACTTATACGGTAGCACAGCAGATAATTGATCAGATTCTTGCTGAAGAAAAGGATGTGCGAAAGGTTGACTTTGCTTCTATGCCTCAAGCTCAGCAAAAAGAATATGAATGGACTATGAATTTTGTCAACCGTATTAAAACCCAGGAATACAGCGATGAGTTCTATGATTATGTAAGAGGTTTTAATGAAGCTACAAAAAGAGGTTGCGACTGGGTACAAAAAGCAATTGAATATGCCAAAAATAACACAAAACCACAAAAAGTAAAAATTATTCAGTCTGCTGTGCCAGCTCGTGCATATAGCCAATGGTTTATAACACAACTTATTGGCGGTAAACCTGCGGATATAATTGAACTTAGAAGTACAAGCAACGTTTATCAGCAGTATTTTAATCCTCTTTCCAGCTATGTTGGAAAACCAAACAAGTATAACTATGGAACTGTTTTGCAGGGTATGCCGTGGAAGGATACCTACATAGATGGTATGGAAAGCGCTCTTGATTATAGTTTTTCGGAATACTTTGGGGTGGGTATGACTTTTCATACGGTTCGTCTATTCATTAATCTTGATCTGCTTGAAAAAGCAACAGGTTCAAAAGAAATGCCACAGGACCTTACAGAATGGCTCGATATTTGTAATAAGGTGAAGGAATATGGGCAGAGAATTGGCAAACCCGTAATACCTATTGGTGTTCGCGGGCTCGATCGAGCAACTTTGTACGGGCTGTGGACGTATTATTTCAGCCAATTAAATGGCAATCTCAATGATATAGCGATGAGATATTATGTGGCAAATTCCGATGCACTTGCAGAACCAGACTCTATGCGGGAAATATTACATGATGACCCTGAAGAAAGAGAAAGGATGCTTGCGGCCTGTGAAATTATTCGTGATATAGGACAGTTTTTTGGCGATGGTTTTACAGCAATGGATCTTGAACAAACTAAATTCCAGTTCTTCTCCGGCAACACTGCGTTTTTGCCTGCAGGAAGCTGGAATGGATATTCTTTTTTACGAAATTCACAATTTGAAGTCGGTATTCTAAAAATCCCAGTGGTAGGTTTCAAACATAAGTTTTCTAAATATTATTCAGGACCAATAGCTGAGTCAAATACCAAAGTCGGCTGCAATTTTGGTATCCCAAAGGCAACAAAAAATTTTGAAACAGCCCTTGATTTTCTTCAGTTTATTACAAGTTACCAGATCAATCAGATGGCGATGATGCGTGCAAAATGGCCTGCAGCTGTTAAAAAGGCACAATATTACGAATTACTCAAAAAATTTGAGCCACAAAAAGAAGGAAATCTTCAAATTTTACTGCCGTTCTATTTATATACATCAAGTTCTTCATTTAGAAAAAGTATGGAATGGCTTGAGGAGATAATACTCAAAAATGTCATGGACCCAGGTCATTATTTTTATGATAATTTCAAAAAATATTCTGTGCCACGTATGATAGGAGATAATGAAGAAATTAGGCATGGCGTTAATAGAGATGAGACATATATGGAAATGCAAAGAAGTCAGATGTCTTTGACAGCCATGTTGTCGGGATTGTCTGAACCAAAACGACAAGCACTGATATTACGTCAACAAATGGCGGAAGAGAATCTTGCGATCAACATTCATAATAACCGCAATTTAATGAAAAGCACTAAGTTGTTAAAAGAATTTTTAGAGTGATCGAATAGAGAAATAATGATAGTCATAACAAAAAACAAACTTAAAAATTATTGGCATTGCTACCTGCTAATTATTGCACCGCTTATACTGGTGCTTATTTTTAATTACTATCCGATTTTCAATGGTTTTATTCACATCTTTTACCGATGGAATGGAGATAATATCGAGGAATTTATCGGGATGGGTAATTTTGTAAAAATGTTTCATGATACAGAGCTTTGGCGATCTTTTGTGGTTGTGGGTATTTTTATTGTATCAAATCTCATCAAAATGATTCCTCCCATAATAACTGCTGTTGTTCTACATCATATCATTAGTTCTCGCATACAATATTTTTATCGTGTTCTTTTTGTAATACCTATGATTGTACCGGCTATCGTGGGAATTTTGATATGGAAGTATTATTATGAACCAAATACTGGTTTTATAAATGCATTTCTCCGCACTATTGGAATTTTAGGGCCTGCTGAAACAATACAGTGGCTCACAAATATAAAACTTGTAATTCCAAGCCTTATTTTTGCCGGTTTTCCATGGGTAGGGGCATTTGGCGTGCTAATTTATCTGTCAGGATTATCAAATATCAGTAAAGAAATCTATGAGGCCGCTGATATAGACGGTGCAGGCCCCATCAGAGTCTTCTGGTGTATAGAAGTACCTCTGATTATGACTCAAATCAGAATAAATCTTATTCTCATGATTATAGGCACCATACAAAGTTGGCAAAATGTTTATTTGTATCTTGGAGAAAGCGGCGGCCCGGGTGGCATAGCTACTGTTCCAGGACTTTTGATTTTCCGAGAGGCCTTTGCCAAAGGATTTTTTGGATATGGCTGTGCAATAGGTTTTTTGCTGTTTTTACTTACTTTACTGCTTACATGGGTTAATAACCGTTATGTAAGAGTCAAAAAATAAAAGGAAGTATCCTGTTATGAAACAAATAAATTATACAGCTGAAATTGTTAAAAATATTTTCATAATCATAATACTTATTTTTGCGTTCCTTGGCATTTATTTAATGATAAATGTTTCGCTTAAAGATAATGCTCAATTCTCCAGAAGTCCCTGGCTTCTTGAAGCTCCCTTTCACTGGGAAAACTTTATCTATGCCTGGCAATACATTGCGCCTAATATCTTTAATACTGTATTTGTTGCCTTCACGACCACGATATTTTCTATCGTTCTTGCGATTATAGGAGCCTTTTTCTTCGCTAGATTTAAAACCTTTGGCTCAGAATTTTTATTTTATGTTTTCATTATTCTTATGATGTACCCCGGTGTTGCCAATATGGTTCCTGAGTTTAAACTTATTTCCGCATTGGGACTTTATAATACATTTTGGGCATTGATTATTCCAGGTGTTGCCGGGGCGCAGGCAATGGTAATATATATTTTTCGTAATTTTATTGAGGATATTCCGCATGACCTTTTTGATGCGGCAGAAGTAGACGGTTGTTCAATACTCGGACAAATATGGAATATTGTTGTTCCTATGAGTTTACCCATTATCGGCACACTTGGTATTCTTCGTATTATAGGAGAATGGAATTCTTTTGTAGGTCCACTTATTTTTCTTCGAGACAGCAACAGACAACTTATATCCGTGGCGCTTTTACACTTGGAAGGTGAATACACCAAACAATGGGGACAGCTTATGGCTGGTTATACCATAGCCTCTATCCCTCTTATCATAATATTTATTTTCTGTATGAAATTGTTTGTTCAAGGTCTTTCTGAGGGTGCAATAAAAGGATAAAGAGATTTTGGCTGGTATGTTTTAAAATATTGTTTGTTTCTGCAAAGATGGTATTTTCAAGACGTTGCAGGAAATTATAAAAAAGTTTTTGTAAATTCTTGGTTTTTTATAAAGGGTTTCTATCGATGACAAGATTGGGTATTCATAGCATGTGGTAAATACATAAATATCGCCCTATGCAGCCGGTGGCGCAAAGTGAAGCAAACATAAAAATTATGACTGTTAGAAGAAAAACACTGTTGTATAAAAACTGAAAGCGGTTATCTCTTATTAAGGATATTTATGAACGATTTTGGTATTGCAATCATTGGGGCGAGCAGGCGAAGTGATACAATGTTTAATTTTTTAAAACATAATCCAGATTATGGTTTTGTAAAAGGTTTATATGATATTATCCCTCAAAGAGGAGAGTATTTTATTAACAGATACGAACTTAAACAAGCTGTAATATATAATACTCTCCAGCAAGCTCTTGACGATAAGCAGGTAAAGGCTGTTTTTATAGGCACTCCAGATTATGCCCATGTTGAGCCGGCAGTCGAATCATTAAAGGCTGGTAAACATATTTATTGTGAAAAACCATTGGCAACGACTTTGCGGGACTGTGATATGATAATTGATGGTGCAAAAAACGCTAAAACAGTTTTTTATGTTGGCAAAAACCTTCGACACAGCCCCGTTCATGAAAAACTTCATGAAATTTTGGAAAGTGGAAAGATCGGGAAGCTATTGACGATTGAAGCTAATGAATATTATTATGCCGGACGAACATATTTCAGGCGTTGGAATCGCCTAAGAAAATACAGTGGAGGTTTGTGGATTACCAAGGCATGCCATGATTTTGACTTATTAAACTGGTTTGCCGGTGGAAATCCAAGAAAAGTCTTTGCTGTAAGTAGTCTTAGTTATTACAAGACTAAAGAAGGGGCTGGGCCCAACTGTAGAGAATGTAAAATAAAGAATAACTGTCCGGATTATTATGGTGTTGATGAACCAGAAAAATACAAATGGTCCAGTAAATGGGACGAATTAGACAGAATCACCGAAGAAACGACAGGCCGGCCAAGAGATTTATGTCTATATAATTCTGATAAAGATACTTTTGATAATGGGATAGCCGTAGTTGAATATGATAATGATACCAGAGCAACTTATACTGTAAATGTTGTTAGTGCTCAGAATACTCGCCAGATGCGGCTGACCGGAACAGAAGGTTCAGTGGAAGGTGACATGTCCGAAGGTAAAGTAGTATACTGGAAGAGACATACAGATACAAAAGAGCTTTTTGATTTGAAAGACAAGATGAATTCAGGCCATGGTGGTGCTGACGACCAGATATTAAAGGATTTCTTTAATTGCTGTCATAATAACAACAAACCTAAAACGGGTTGGCTTGAGGGTAGACTTGCTCTTGAGGTAGGCTTGGCAGCCAGAGAATCCTGTGATACAGGTAAAGTAATTGAGTTGCCGTTAGTATAATAAATGTACTTTAAGAAAATGCTAAAGGGACATAAATCTTATGATAAGTAATGATTTTATAGCAGTCAAGGATGTCATCTTGGCATTATAGACAAGGATTTCATGGTCATAGGGTTTCAGCAAAGTATGCGTTTTTGTTGATGCTGATGAAAGTGGTATATGCAAAACAGGTCTTACAATGCAGGTTTAATTTGACTGTAACAAAGGAATACAGCAAAAAGCAATTGACCTGGCCGACTAATTGGCAACACTGGGGGCTTAGCGAATATATTACTGCGCTTGAACCCGGAACTAATCCACCTGTAGGCCAATGCAAGGCAAGGGAGCAGAACCAGCTTATCCCTCCTGAACCGGATGAAAGCAGGTCTTATGAATTACGGATAGCAGTTCTTACGCAGAAAGAAAAAATCAGAGAATTTTCATCAATAATTGGATAATTTATGACAAAGCATATATTTACTGGTTTTGGTTTTGGCCCTATACAGGCAGGTCTTTTTGTTGCCGAGGCATTTAAGAGTGGCAATTTCAAACGAATAGTGATAGCAGAGATAGACCAAAAGCTTGTCGATGCTGTTCGTGCAAATAACGGAACCTATTATGTAAATATTGCCGGTTTTGATGGCATAAGAACTGCGGAGATAAAAGGTATTGAAATTTATAATCCGGCAAATAGTGAGGATAGATTAAAACTTTTAGATGTTTTATCAGCTTCCACTGAAATTGTAACATCGCTGCCATCAGTTAATTCCTATTATACAGGGGAAAACAGTGTTGCCCAATTGATTGCTGCCGGCCTGAATAAGACCAGGAGTAAGCCTGCTTTGATTTACACTGCTGAAAATAACAATCATGCTGCGGAAATACTGGCTGAGGCTGTAGAAGGTAAACTTAAAAAACACTTACCGGATAATGTTCAATTTCTCAATACTGTTATAGGCAAGATGAGTCAAGTTGTAACAGATAAAGATGAAATATTACGTGAGAATTTAATGCCGATAGCTCCTGGCATAGACAGAGCGTTTTTGGTTGAGGAATTTAATAAAATACTTGTAACGAAATGCAAACTTGCAAATTTTACACCCGGCATAAGTGGTTTTATTGAAAAAGAGGATTTACTGCCGTTTGAGGAAGCCAAGCTTTATGGCCATAATGCCATTCATGCACTTTTAGCTTATCTTGGAGCTTATAAAGGTTACAAGAAGATGGCCGAACTAAAGAATGATAAAGAGATTATGAAGATAGCCAGAGATGCTTTTATAAATGAGTCTGGCGCTGCATTGATAAAAAAACATGCTCATCTCAATGAAGAATTGTTTACAGAAAAAGGTTATAGAGCTTTTGCTGAAGATTTGCTTGAGAGGATGACCAATCCATATTTGGATGATACGATAGAACGTGCCGCCAGAGACCCGCAGCGAAAGTTGGGATTGAATGACAGGATATTTGGCACGATGCGATTGGCTCTTGAGCAGGGCATTGAACCTGTCAATATGGCCAAAGGCGCAGTGGCAGGATTGGTATATTTAAAAAGTTCTGATGGCAGTGTGAAAAACGCCACAAGTTGGTTGTGGAAAGACAATGACAGCATCAAAGATAAAGATTTATTGATTGAACTTATAGATAATGCAGAAAAAAGTTTATTAAAAGCATGACTCAGAAAGGAAAATATATGACAGCAGGGAAAGAGATGTTCGGGATTCTTAAAACCGCAAGATTAAATCTGGAACAGACAGCAAATAGATTGAAACTTGAAGATGGAATGTTTAACAGGCTTCTTGAACCCAAGGAAAAAATAGAAATAACATTAAATCCTACTTTAAGCAGCGGTAAACATATACAGGTCAAAACATTTATTATCAGACACAGGGATGCGCTTGGCCCTGCAAAAGGCGGCATTAGAATGTCCCCAAATGTTACGATGGATGATATTCAGGGATTATCTATGGAAATGACATGGAAGACTGCCTTGATAGGAGTGCCATTTGGCGGAGGCAAATCGGGTATATGTTTTGACCCATCTAATATTACGGCAGAAGACAAGGAAATAATTATTCGTTCATTTACACGAGGCGCGATGAGGCATATTGGCCCGGAGGTGTATATACCTGCTCCTGATATGGGAACCAATGAAATTGACATGGGCCATATCAGGGATTGCCTGGCTTATTCAGCGGGCAAATCCATAACCAGCGGCTGTTATGTAACAGGCAAGCCTGTAATACTTGGAGGTATATTGGGCAGAAAAGAAGCGACCGGCAGAGGCGTTGCATTTACAGTAATAGCTGCATGTGAAAAGCTGGGGTTTGATATAAAGAAAGCACGTGTCGCTGTACAGGGATTTGGCAATGTTGGCTCGATAGCTGCGTTAGCCCTTTCGGAACTTGGTGCAAAAATTGTTGCAGTCTCTGATGTTACGGGAGGTGTCATAAATGAACAAGGCATTGATATAAAACATTTGTTAGGATATGTAAAGGCATGTGGACAAATTTGCGGTTATCCTTTGGCTAAGGAATGTACAAATGAGGATGTTCTTACCTGTCAGTGCGATATTCTTGTTCCTGCCGCTACACAATCTGTAATAACAGCAGACATAGCAAAAGAAATAAAGGCGAAAATAATAGCAGAGGGTGCGAATTCGCCGACAATACCTGATGCGGATGAAATTCTTGATAACAGGAAAGTGTTTGTTATTCCGGATATTTTATGCAATGCTGGTGGTGTTTTTGTGTCATATCTTGAATATACACAGGAGACCCAGCGTGAACAGATGACCCTGGAGGAAGTCAATAATAGGCTTAAAAATCGAATTGTCGGTAAATTCAATGAAGTATATGATTATTCGATACAAAATGGTCTAACTATGCGTCAGGCTGCAATGAATATGGCTGTAAGCAGAGTAGTTGAAGCAACCAGTGCTATGGGAACTCTTCCATAGGTTGTTAAAAAGACTCAATTTACTCGTCAGATAAAAATGGCTTTATAAGAATAGGTAACAAATTTTAAAATTGATTAGAAGGAGGTTTAATGTACCTGACAGGATTTGCAGATGAAGCGGCCAAAGGTATTGATGGCCAGATAAGAGCTACGAAAGAACTCGGTTGGAAATATATTGAGGCACGCAATATCAACGATAAAAATATAATTGATATTCCCAATGCTGAATTTGATATTGTTGTTAAAAAACTTGAGAATGCCGGTATTAAAATCAACTGTTTTGGTTCCACCATTGCAAACTGGGCCAAGCAGATTATAGACTCCGATGAGACTTCTTTTGAAGAAGTTAAGCGAGCTATTCCCCGTATGCAGCGACTTGGTACAAAACTGATTCGAATTATGAGTTACGCTGTCCTGGAAGATCGTGAGCCTGACGACCAGATGGAAAAGAAGAGATTCGAACAATTACGCCTTTTTGTTAAAACGTTCAGCGATGCTGGTATTACAGCTGTTCATGAAAATTGTATGAATTATGGAGGCATGGGCTGGAGATATACTATTCGGCTTATAGAAAATGTGCCCGGTTTAAGACTTGTTTTTGATACTGGCAACCCTGTATTTAATTATGACCGTAGCAAGCCTAAACCCTGGCATAAACAATCGAGTTTTGAGTTTTACAAAAATGTTAAAGATTACATAAGTTACATTCATATCAAGGATGGTGTTTGGGACGAAAAAGAGAAAAAGAGCAAATTTACATTCCCCGGCGAAGGCGATGGCGATGTATTCAAAATTGTCAAGGACCTGCTTGATACCGGGTATAATGGTGGATTTTCAATTGAGCCTCACATGTCAGTAGTTTTGCATGATAATTCCATAGTTGCTTCTGAAGAAAATAAGTATACAAATTATATAGAGTATGGGCATAGATTTGAAAAACTTGTCGAAAAAGCTAAACGTGTAAAAACTTAATTTTGAGGGAAATCGATGAAATACTGGAATTTCGGAATCGTTAGGGACATATGGTTTTAAATATTTGGCAGTAACTTGACGAATTGGTAAAGAGTGGCTGGTTCGTAAAGTGGTATAACAGCAGCAGTATCATGAAGCGATTGTAATGTTGCTCCTAATGATGTGTGTGAAAAAATACTGAATGCATCGTTGAATTGAGAGCCAAACAGTTCTTGAAAGAAAGGAAATCAACTGTAAGATAGTTATTAAAGGAACTGAAAGTCTCCTTTATCAAAGGGAGATTTTTATTATTCCTCTGCCATACTACTACGGGTGTAATTCGTAGATGAAGTTATCCGCCGAAGGCCGACAGACAGAAGCCTGAAACCATAATGCTATGGGTGAAACCCATAGTAGTTTACTTTTGCTGACATCGTATATATTGAATATAAGGGTTTTAATTATGCTTAAATGCTTAAAAATTTCCATTTGTTCTTATGGATTATGCAAATGTAGCTGTTGCCCTGTTCCTAGACTTACTATAGCGGATAATGTTAAAAATGCTGTTGCTTTGTAAATCTATTACCGGCGGAATATTTCAGGCTGGTTTTTCAGACTCGATACTTCAAATGTGGGCTGCCTTTTTATATGAGCTTTATCACGGCAAACCCATAAGTAAATTTGCAGGTTGTGTAACTCCTGATGAAGCCGCCTTAAGTCATAAACTTTTTACGGCAGCGTTAGAATCCCAAAAGAAAAATACTGTAGTATCTATAAGTTAACTTTATGAATAGGCACATCTTTACAGGTTTTGGTTTTGGGCCCATACAGGCAGGTCTGTTTGTCGCAGAAGCATTTAAAAGCAAAAACTTCAATCGCATCGTTATAGCTGAGATAGACCAAAAGCTTGTCGATGCAGTTCGTGCAAATGGTGGAACATATTATGTCAATATTGCAGGTTTTGACGGCATAAGAACAACTGAAATCAAAGGCGTGGAGATTTATAATCCATCAAATAGCGAGGAACGATTGCACATTGTAGATGCTTTGTCTGCCTCTACGGAAATTGTAACATCTCTGCCATCGGTGAAATTTTATAATGCGGGAGAAAACAGTGTTGCTCAACTGATTACTGCCGGCATAAATAGGAACGGCGATGAACCTGCAATAATTTACACTGCCGAAAATAACAATAACGCAGCGGAATTGCTATCTGAAACTGTAAAAAGTAGACTCAAAAAACACTTACCCGATAATGTTCAATTCCTTAATACAGTTATAGGCAAGATGAGCCAGATTGTAACAGATAAAGATGAAATTATTCAAAAGAAGCTAACACCCATAGCTCCTGGTATCGACAGGGCGTTTTTAGTTGAGGAGTTTAATAAAATTCTTGTTACAAAATGCCATATTCTGGATTTCAAACCCGGGATAGAGGTTTTTATAGAGAAAGAAGATTTGCTGCCGTTTGAAGAGGCCAAGCTTTATGGCCATAATGCCATTCATGCCATTTTAGCCTATTTAGGAGCTTGTAAAGGTTATAAGAAAATGGCAGAACTTAAGGATGATAAAGAAATCATGCAGATAGCCAGAGATGCGTTTATAAATGAATCTGGCGCTACTTTGGTAAAGAAATATGCTCATCGTAATGAGGAGTTATTTACAGAGAGAGGTTACAAAGCTTATGCCGAAGACCTTCTCGAAAGGATGACCAATCCATATCTTGATGATACGATTGAACGTGCCGCCAGAGATCCTGAGCGTAAACTTGCTTTAAATGACAGGATATTTGGCACAATGCGATTAGTTCTT
Source organism: Phycisphaerae bacterium (assembly GCA_041652575.1). Classification (NCBI taxonomy): domain Bacteria; kingdom Pseudomonadati; phylum Planctomycetota; class Phycisphaerae; species Phycisphaerae bacterium. Next base: position 34,622 of record JBAZHC010000002.1, read on the forward strand.
GAGCAGGGCATTGAACCTATCAATATGGCCAAAGGTGCGGCTGCGGGGGTAATGTATTTGGCAAAGCATGAAAAAATAAATGGCCAAAAAGAATTGAAAACTATTCTTTCTTGGTTATTGCATGATGACAATTACAGATTCAAATCGGAAATATTTAGGACGGTGGAAAAAGAATTAGCTTGTTTAGTCAATTAAATTATTATTAGCAGTGTCAAAAAAGTTGCTTCTGTTAGTGTATTGTGGCTATAATTTGGTTTGATATAGTAATTCTATGCATTTAAGGATTTAGAAGGATATGACTGATTTTTCAAGACCTCTAAAAGATTTAAAACCGACAAAGAAATATCTTGTTGCGATAGACTCTGACGGCTGTGCATTTGATGCTATGGGTATAAAACAGAAAGAGTGTTTCTGTCCGTGGATGATAAGCTGTTTTGGATTGCAGCCGGTTGCCGAAGCTGCCAGACAGTGTAAGGAATTTGCCGACCTGTTCAGTAAGACCCGCGGTGCAAACAGGCATAAAACCATCGTCAGAATTTTAACAGAACTCCTGCCTTCACATCCGAAAGTAAAAGAAAGCGGTTTTGAAGTGCCTAAATTTGAATATTATTGCAAATGGGTCAATAATCCAGATAGTCTTTTGAGTAATGATGGTCTTAAACAGGCAATCATGAAATCCAGCAATCCGCAGGAAAAGACTGAGCTTGAAATCGCGTTTAATTGGAGCATAAGAGTTAATCAGGCTATTGCAGATATCGTAAAAAATATTGCACCATTCAAATACGTTCGCGAAAGTCTGGAAAAAGCGTCCGCAAAGGCAGATATTATTATCTGTTCAGCCACGCCGACAGAGGCTCTTGAAAGAGAATGGGCTGAACACGGAATAGATAAATATGTAAAAGTGATAACAGGGCAGGAAATGGGGTCCAAGACCGAGCATCTTGAAATCGTCAGCAGCGGCAAATATGATAAGGATAAAGTCTTGATGGTGGGGGATGCTATTGGTGATATGAATACCGCGAAGCAAAATAATGTTTTATATTATCCGATAAATCCAGGAAATGAAGTTGCCAGCTGGAAGAGATTCCACGATGAAGTTTTTGATAAATTTATCAGCGGCCAATATGCAGGCTCTTATGAGAATAAACTCATAGAAGAATTTGATAGCTGCCTGCCTGAGAATCCGCCATGGAAAAAATAGTGAAGTGGAGTTTGAATAAGTTTCACATATTTTACCATTCACATGCCAGATCCAGAAGCATCTGAACACAAATTGGTCTTTTAATGGTCTATCTCAGGAAGAAAATTAAATTTTTAAAACTACAACCGTCCTACAACCACAAGATACGTTATCTACTAAAAGATACGAATCTTACCACTTGCTAACTTACGAAATCCGCGATAGTTACATAGAAACCAAGATTTTGAAAAGTTTTAGCAAACCAACGCTCTATCCAACTGAGCTACGAGCGCTAACGCCTTTGCAGGCAAGTGCTTATGGAATATGTAAATCCGGTTTTTAATCCGGCTTTTCATTTCCAGACGGCTCATTTTACTAAAGGTTTTTTAGAATGGCAAATTCTAATCACAGGTTTGCGCAAATTATGATTCATTGCGCAGGGCGGTAAAATACACAAGCTAAAAAATTTACAAATAGAATTTATTGGAAGATTATTTAATTGAGCAACCTATTCATTGCGGCCCAGATTTCTCGGGGCCGCAATGCTAAATTATATGAGAATTTGGTTACATCAAATAGTTTACCAGGGAGTATTGCAGCCGTTGTTGGTTCTTTCCTGGCAGTTCATCCATTTGTCTGCAAATCTTCGTAAATCGGTTATGTCCAGCATATAAGCCGTTCCGAAATCTTCCAGTTTTCGCCAATCTTTAGCGAATTGCCAGAAGTCTTCTTCATTTACAACGCAATCATGGGTGAAATCCCATGCCGGCCAGCCAAGAACTCCGATACTATAATCTGGTCTCGGGCATTCCCAGCCGACAACTCTAAACGACCATACATCGCTGCTGGCAGAACCATCGGTTACCACTTTAAAGTAGTAAGTATTTCCTGCGCTGATAGTGGCATTTATCGTACTGCTGTGTTCGCCGCGAGTGGCAGGTATAGATGCTCCGAGCTGCGTAGTCGGATTGGGATTTGTGCCAAAGTAGACTACATCAGTAGTTCCGCCAAAACCGGAGTACCATTTCAATGGAATGGAACCTGTGCCGACATAGACTTTCTTATCGCCGTTGCGCGGTGTTGGTGCTGAAGCCCTTTGTGGGAAACCATTGGAAACATAGATAGTTCCATCCTGACCGTCGCCGGCAAGACTCAAACCGTTATGGCTCGGGTCGGTCGTTGAATCAGTAGTATGGCCTTTTGCTCCGCCATTTGCGGTAATCGTTCCTGTAATAGGTGTACCGCTGGCGTAATATATCGAAACTCGACCGCCTGCACCGCCGCCGCCGTTTCCGTTGCCTTTGTCGTTATTAGAGCCGCCGTTGCCGCCATTAACGCTGATAATACCGGCGTTACTGAAGGTTGTGCCGGCAATAATTCTTACCGAACCGCCTGCGCCGCCGCCACTGACATATTTTGAGACAGGTATAACACTGCCGCCTTCTGCATATATCTGTGCGTTGGAACCAAAGCTTACACTGCCTGTAGCGGCAATTTCGACACCGCCGCCGCCTGCACCGCTCGGCAGGTCTCTGCCGCGTCCGCCTGCACTTCCGCCAAATGGAACCGGCACATACTTATCTCCGTATGTTGAGCCTCCGTCAAATAAACCATAGAAGTAGCCTCTGCCGCTGGTTCCGCCGATGCCGCCGTAACCGCCGCCGCCGCTGACATTGAACAAGCCGACTATTTTACTTACGCCCGGACCGAATACGGCTGGTGCTGTACTTGTTGTCAGGTAATAATCTCTGGTGTTGTCAATATTGTCGCTAAAGCGGTTATACTGTGTTTTATGACCGGATTCAAGATATCCCGGTGTTACTTCGGCACTGTCTGTTCCACGCATACCGCGATAACCGCCGCTGCGAGCCTTGGGCTGGTCTGTTGAATATACAACATCATCGCCTGAAATATCCATCTTGCCGTCGAAATAGAAATCTCCGGTTGTATGAATTGCCAATGGTCTGCGCGGCCGTGCATCGAAGGATACTGCATATTCCGGCAATACCGTAATTGTGTAATTCAGATTATAATTAAAACCACTTGGGAAATTAAAGACAGCTACGCCATCTGCTGCAACGCTGCCTGTTGCGACAGGAGTTGTTACCCAGCCGGTTTCATTCTTTAGTTTGCAGGTCAATGGAGCAATGCTTTGGCCATCGTAGGTAACAGTATTGACATCACTGGTATTGAAGATGAGCTTGAAATCATTTACCGCATTAAACGACCATACGTCGCTGTTTGCATCTACAGTGCCGTTTGTGGCCTTGACGTACCAGTAATAGGTCTGACCTGCGGTAACGTCGGCCTGATAACTTTGTTCGGCACGTAAAACGCCGCCTTTTGCCGGGACGCCGCTAATTGTCGTAACCAGTGCCAGGTCGTCCGGATTACTGCTGGTGCCGAAATAAACTTCGTTTTGGGTGGCGCCGAAACCCGGGTACCAATTTAATGTTACCTTGTTATTTACAACTATGGCATCGCTGCCTGTTTGAGGTGTTGGAATTTCCGGCTTGAGCGGGTTGGTATTGGCGGTAAGAATTGTGCCGTCTGAACCCGGTTTGCTGCTGGTGCTCGGAAGACCATTAGTGTTTCCGACAGCACCGCCTGCGACTGTAATAAGATTATTGTTAGCGGCCAAAGTTGAACCGTAATATATAGCTATGCGTCCGCCGCCGCCGCCGCCGCCGGCATCGGTTTGTTTATCTGCTCTTAAAGTATCACTGCCTTTGCCGCCATTTGCATTGATTACAGCCATAGTTGTAACGCTGCCGCCGGCGATAATCTTCACAGAACCACCTGCACCGCCGCCTGAGCCGTAATCCACTGAAGGACAACTGCCGCCTGTTACGAGAATCTTTGCTGTAGAAGCGATATTTACATCACCTGTTGCGGCTATTTCGATAGCGCCGCCGCCGGGACCGCCGTTAGCGTTATTGCTCCAGCCGCCGGCACTGCCTCCCAGCGGGACAGGAATCGACTCATAACCGTAAATATCTCCGCCGCTTCCGCCGCCTGCTCGGCCGTTATCTCCGCCGAGGCCGCCGTAACCGCCGCCGGCTCCGCAGAATAAAGTAGGAGACGCTAATGTTGCTCCAGTTGCACCGAAGCCGGGACCGAATATTTCAAGCATATCTTCCTGTGTCATATTGTCACGTTCGGTGCCGCCTTCTCTTAACATTCTGAACGAACCTCTATGGCCGCCTGCGCGAGCCGAGGATGAATCGTATTGTTTTGCTTCCGCTGCAGGGCCAGATGCGATGATATGGCATTTCAGGTTCAAGTCGCCGTCAACGTGCAATGCCATTGGCCTGGATGTTCTTCTGTGACCGGCGGCATCATACTGGGCTTCCAGTACGCTGTTAATCTGCGGAATAATAACCATATCATAAAGTCTGCTGAAGTTTGGGTCGGCAGCGAAGTCGAATATAGCAACATCGTCATCACCGAGGTAGCCTGTAATAGTGCCTGATAAGTTTGCGTCTTTTGTCAGACTAAGAGCGGGATAATCTATACCGTCATATAAGGCATTAACGTCAGAAGTATTGACTATAATCAGTCTTGCTTCTGTACGGAACTGCCATACATCTCCTTCGGAAACCGTTGATGGCGGATAATTGCTGTTTATTTTCCAATAATATGTTTCGCCTTTATTTGTATCAGCAATCAGGTAGTTGGAATCTGTGATGCCTGCCGCTATGCGTACCGATGTGTTACCTGCTTCGACCAAATCTTTGTGTATCGAGAAATAAACATCGAAGCTTGCGGCATCCGGTGCCGACCACTGTAAATCTATATTTTCGTCAACCACGTCTTCTGCTCCGTCAGCAGGATACGGTTCAGTTGCCTTTTGTGAACCGGTAGTAAACGACCAGACCGGACTTGTAACGGGATTGCCGCCGATAGTTGAAACAACCTGCCAGTAATAGGTAGTCTCAAAGCCAAGCGGGCCGTCGAGGTCGGTATTATTAACTCATTTACATCGCCGCCATGCAAAATAGTTTTCACAAGCGGCAGATTAAGCGTATTGGAGTCCGTGCCAAAATATATATATTGTGCCGTAGCACCGGAAGCAGGAACCCAGTTTACGTCAGCAGTAATACTGGCATTCGAAGAGCGCGGAATAGGAAGAATTGCTGTCGTATGCGCGACAGCGGGATTGTTCTGATAAAGAAGGCTGATCTCCAAAGGATTTAAAATACGGTTGTAAATACGTAATTCGTCCAGTAAACCGTCAAACTCCCGCTCACCGGCTCCTACCTTCAATGGAGAATCATAATAAGGATATGTATCCATATTCATATTATCAGTATTAAAATTAGTAACGGTCACAGGTGCTTCGAGGCTGTCAATATACATCTTGCTGCTGTCTCGCGTAGTTCTGTCAATAACAACAACGGCATGATGCCATGTATTATTCGTGACTCCCAGAACATTGAGTGTATCTGCGGTCTCAAACCTTACGCAATTCTTACTGTGGCGGAAATCCAATTTGCCGTTATATGCGCGTACTTCCCAATAGTACGTTGTGTCATATATATAGGTATGTCTGAAAAAGGTACTCGAAGATGTATTCGGCGTTTTGAACCAGAAGGTAAATGTGGTTTTATCTGTTCCCGGCCAACCATCGCCAAACTCGAATAAAGGGCCATTCGGCGGGATGCTAACGCTGCAATCGTTATTGTCGCCTGCGCCATCTGCGGCATCATAAAAATTGTTAAAATCAGCACATTTACTGCCGCGTATGGCATCTGTAGCTCTCCACACGCTCTGGCCGGCAGTGTTATAATCCACCAGTGTTCCAGTAATCGCAGCAACTACATCGACGGTTGTGGTTGTTGTTGGGGTACTCTCGAAATTAAGATTGAATGTTAGACCAAGGTCTGTATCAGGATTCCATACGGCCCATGCACTGGTTGAAACCAGCGCTACTACAATCAGCATCATTCCTCTTATGTTATTTTTCATAACAATGTCCTCCTTAAAAAAATATTGATGGATAAATTTCTGATTTATATAAGCCCTCTGCTAACTGTAAAACATACATAAAAATTATAAACCTAAAATACCGAGCTAATCCGTCTTCCACGTTTCGAGGGAGTTAAACCGAAATCCTGAATTACTGCATATATTTTCCAAAAAACGGCTATAAAAACAAAAAACACTCAAACCAGGGCACACTCCTATATATCGTTATTTAAGACTATCGATATGAGTATACTATTTTAACCCACATATATAATAGTGCATTTTGCGTCAAAAAATTGCATAATTGCGCACTATGCCATTGATTTCTGTGTTATTTTGGGCTATAATTCAGGTATGCCAACGAGTCATCCACAGAAACTCGATCTACGAGTAGCATTTGTTGTTCCTACTATTGGACTCAACACTCGCCGTGTTCTCAAGGGTGTTTCTCGTTATGCGATGTTTAATCCGGCCTGGCATCTTCGCATTGCCTGTGGCGATTCCCGCAGTATCCTTCCAATTCTAAGGAAGACAGGGATAGACGGAGCGTTCATCTCTATTCAGTCGGATAAGCTCGTCTCTGATTTGCTTTCTATGAAACTGCCGTGTATCGCTCTGCAGTGCCTTAAAATTCCGCGGCATTTTCCTTATCTTACTGCCGACTCATTTCAGGCCGGCAGAATTGTTGCCGAGCATTTTCTTGAACGTGGATTTCGCAATTTTGCGTACTATAGCATGAGCAATGTCATCTGGTCAAAACAGCGAATGGAAGGGTTCTGTCAGAGATTGAAAGAAGCCGGATATTCAGCCGGTATCTATAATGTGAACGCAACGGGCAAATCAAATCATGACTGGCAGATCGGAAGAACATGGACAAAGGGGCTTGAAGGGCCTTTAAACTGGCTGCGGTCTCTGCCCAAACCGGTTGGCCTTATGGCCTGTGATGATGGTGTCGGCTATGACCTGATTGAGGCCGCCGGCGAAGCCGGCATTAAAATTCCGGAAGATGTCGCTATTGTCGGGATGGATAATGATGAGGCTTTGTGCAATTCCATAAAGCCGCCGCTTTCGAGCGTTGAAGCAAATTCCGAACAGGCCGGTTACGAGGCGGCTGAACTGCTTAACGCGATAATGATCGGCAAAGAGGAAATGTCGCTTCGGCCTATACTTGCCCGTGCGACGTGCGTAGTGACCAGGCAGTCATCCGATATTCTGGCGATTAATGACCCGCAGGTCGCCGCCGCAGTCCACTTCATTCGAACGCGATTTAACTCGCCCATTCAGGTTTCGGATGTCGTCAATGCAACCTCTCTTTCGAGGCGAGGTCTGGAAAAGAAGTTCAGGACGATTCTTAAATGCTCTATACTGGACGAGATAATGCGAATACGGATTGAACACATTTCCAATCTGCTCCTTAAATCAGGTATGTCGATTGACCAGATTGCTGCTTCTTCAACCTTCGATTCTACCAGCCATCTGATTCGCGCATTCAAAAAATACAAAGGTATGCCTCCTCGCACTTTTAGAAAGATGCATGGCGTTATTTGAGTCGCAGCCAAAGGGCTCTGCCGGGAACTTATGTTTCTTATTTTGACAATTCTTCATTTTCTGCTATAATCCGCTCTGGACTGATAAAAACACGTTTTAAGTGAATTTAAGGTATACAAATGCGTCTTGCCGCAAGGATGCAAAAAAAAGAATGGCATATTTTACCTGCCGACCCGATAGCCGGTCAGCTTGTTGAATCTCTAAAAATTCCGCCCATACTTGCCCAGGTGCTTGTCAATCGGCAGATAAAAACAGCCGAAGCGGCAAAAATCTTTCTCAATCCAAAGCTCAACGACCTTATCGAGCCCGAACGTCTGCCCGGCATAAAAGCCGCCGTTGACAGAATTGAAAAAGCCGTCAAAGAAAAACAAAAGATTACCATTTACGGCGATTATGATGTCGATGGTATAACTGCGGTGTCGATTCTGCACGGCCTTTTCAGACTGCTCGGCGCAGAAATAGATTATTACATCCCGCACAGGGTTGACGAAGGTTACGGCCTGAACGTCGAAGCAATCGACCAGATTGTCCGTTCAGGTGCGAAACTGCTCATAAGCGTCGATTGCGGCATAACCGCATTCGATTCGGCTCTGGCCGCCAAAGAAAAAGGCATCGACCTGATAATTACCGACCATCATCGGCCATCGCCTGACGGCAGACTTCCCCATTCCGTTGCGATAGTTCATCCCAACCTCGACAAAGATTATCCATCTCAGTCAAGCTCCGGCGCTACAGTCGCTTTCAAACTTGCCTGGGCGGTTGTCAATCGCATCAAAGGCTCCGATACGACTCCGCAGCATTTGCGTCAGTTTCTTATTAACGCGACGGTCTTCGCAGCAATGGGCACAATCGCCGATGTCGTTGACCTTCGCGAGGAGAACAGGATAATCAGCAGCTTCGGCCTGCGTGCGATATCTGAGTCCGACCTGCCCGGCATAGAGGCACTGGTCGGTGTCGCCGGCATAAAAGGTCAGACCATTGACAGTTTTCATATGGGTTTTTGCCTTGCTCCGGTTCTTAACGCCGCCGGCAGAATGGGACATGCCAGGCTCGCGGTCGAGCTTCTCACGAGCGACAACAAATTAAAGGCGATTCGAATCGCCGAATATCTCAAGGAACAGAACAAACAGCGTCAGCAGCTTGAAAAGAAAATTTTCAAGCACGCCTGTTCCATGATGACAGAGCAGGGCCTTGACCATCCGGATAGAAAGACAATTGTTCTGGCCAGCGGCGAATGGCATACCGGCGTAATCGGCATTGTCGCCTCAAGGTTAATCGACAAATTCTATAAACCGACGATTATGTTCAATATTACAAACGACAAAGCGCAGGGCTCTGCCCGCTCAATCGAAGGCTTTGACATTTTGGCTGCGATTACCGCCTGCGGCGAATATTTAAACACTTTTGGCGGCCACGCGATGGCAGCGGGCCTGACGATTGACGCTGCGAAAATTGACGATTTCTCGCAGGCCTTTGAAAATTACGCCGCCGCAAACTGGAACGACGTCGAGTTTACCAGCAGACTCGAAATCGATGCGGTCTGCTCATTAAAGGATATATCCGTTCCAACGGTAAGATTGCTTACGACGCTTGGTCCGTTCGGCAGGGGAAATCCAACTCCGGTTTTTGTCGTAAGGGGAGTAAGGCTTACCGCTTCGCCGAGAAGAGTTGGGGTCAATGGCGAACATCTGCAGTTGGCGATCTGCGACAATGCCGCTAATGTCCGCTGCATCGGCTTTAAGATGGCCCATCTGGAAAAGAAACTTTTAGAGAACGAATTTTTTAATATTGCCTTTGAAGCACAGGTTGATAATTTCTACGGCGATCCTTCCGTCCAACTCGTTCTCAGTGATATTCAATTTGAATAACTGCTTTTTAGTTTGATTTTGATACAAAAAAAGGCTGACCGTTAACGGTCAGCCGCTGTGAAAATTATTTTATATTTTCCTGGATACTTCCTGCCCACCTTTTTCTATAAGCACACAAGCACAGCACCGAAATCCTCGGGTCTGTCAGGCAGGCCTACTCGCCCTCAGGCACCAAACACGTGTTCGCTTATGCGCATCTACCATTTTTGCAAAGGCATACGCTAAAAGTTCCTTTTACCGGCCTTTCAGTAATTTCCAGCTTGTGATTATATCTTTATATTTACAATGCTGTCAAGTCCTATTTTTCGCTATTTCTTACTAAATCCCTCAAAATTAACTGGAAACGGCTTTTAAAACTAACTAAAAAGGCCTAATCCCGATTCGTCGAGATTAGGCCTTTTTCACTATAGAAAGCGGATTTCTATTTATCTTCGCCTCCTTCAGGCACCGTATTTTGACCATTTTTGGACATTCTCATAATGGCCTGCATCCCACGGTCAAAAGCAGCTTTAAAGTCCTGCTGGTTCATACCAGACATTTTGGCAGCGACCTTGCCATAAGCGTTGTCGCGAAGGTTAGTTAAAACCGCCGTGGCCCGGCTTTGGCTGTCAGAACCGCCGGAACTATGGGAAACATAAGCATTTCCATTGGAATCAGTCCTGCCGGACGGAGCAAGATAGTAAATCGCAGTAGCAAAACCCGAGAAATAAATGATTAAAAGAAACAAAAATCTACTTTTCCAGCCCATAAAGCCCCCAAAAATGTAAACTTATAGGCCCCCTCAAACCCTGCTGCTTTTGGCTACATTAAACATATACGAAATAAACCGGCGGAAAGCAAATCGCAGTGAGATTTTAAAGTTGGCTATATTTAAATCATTTTTTTAGGACGTTTTGGTCCGGCGACCATTTCTGCTGCCAGGCGGGGTATTTGTCCAAAACAGTCTGCGGATTATAAGTGTACCATGAATAACCGCTGCGTCTTTCCCGGTACACCTCGGCCATAGAATAAAGCAGTTCACTTTTTCTATTGGAGAATAAGGGCCTGTGTGTTTTGAGTTCGTAAAAACGTGCCCATATCGGCGGGGCAGTCGGGTCCTTAATTACTACTCTGTCGATTTTTGAGACTCCTAATGGAAATTTGACTTCGGGAGCGCTGATTTCCTGTACCCTGATACCGAAGAGTTTGGAATCTTCGAACCATTTGACCGCCGCCTGCACCGAATTGATAACTTCTTTGGAAGGGTTATCCAGACTCATTAAAAGAAGAACGATACCTGCACTTTCGTCATTACAGATGCTCGGCAATTCATAAGCCCTTGCCTTGGCGGGACGAAGATCGGTTTCATCGTGCTGCTGACACCATACTGTCAGTTTTTCATTATCGATTATCTGGCATTTGAGTATGCAATCTAATCCTTTATCGAAAGCGATTTTGACTTTTTGACGGCGGGCTGAATCGACAAAAGAATAATACGGCTTATTATCCATTATATCCTTAAGCATATTCATTACGCCGACGAAGACATCGTCGTTAAAAGTGATATGAGTGCTGTAGTTCGCTTCCAAAGGGAAAAACTGCGGCCAGCCGCCGTTGGGATATTGTGCCGAAAGGGTAAAATCTATTCCCCGCAGGGAGGCGTTTTTATATTTTTTAATTTTGGTAATTTCATAAACTTTGGCCAGGTATTCTATTTGTGAATATGTCGTGTGGTTATCGAATGTCGTGTGAAGGCTGCTCTTTGCCTTGAGAACTTTGGCTTTTTGCTGTTTGGTTAGTATGGCCAGCATATCATAATTTTTAGGCCAGCCGCCGTTGTTTTTCTGGTAGAGAAGAATGTTGTCGGCAATTTCTTTTATCTGCGTCGGTTTATAGCGGGGCTGATTCGGCTCCGGATTAATTACATTTTTTTCCTCATAGACATTGTACCAGTGGTGTTTGCTGTCAGAAAAACCGGAGGTGTCTATCCGGCATTCTTTATTGTCCGGCTTATTACCGGCATAAGAATAGGCAGAGATAAATAATACAACCAATGAGAGTAGAATTCTTATGCGTGAAGCTTTCCCGGTAATACCGAACATTTTTTCCTCCTTAAATAAATCGGTGGATATTTTAGCTTATTCTGACAGGAAATGGAATAATAAAGTTTGACAAGCTTTCATCTGAAAAGGTTATTTAAATGTTGAGATTTTGATTCGGCCGGCAGAATCAATTACGGCAGTTACGGCACCGTCTTTACCCGTATAATAACTTTGAGAATGTTCCATAATTTGGGAGCTGGTTGATGAAAGCCGGGACCGGGAGCAGCTTGTAATGAGAAATTCAGGCTTGAAGGCACTTAAAAATAACGGCTCAAGAGTTCTTGCCGAGCCGTGATGCGGAGTAATAATCAAATCGACGTCCAGTTGCGGATATAAATCCATTAGATGCTTTTGAATACCGGCGGTTATGTCGGAACAAAATAAAATTTTCCTGCCTGCATACTCAACCAGCGAAACAAGAGACGATTCGTTATCCGTTAAGGAATTTTCATCCGGGAGTTCCTTTGGCCATAAGCGAGTAATTACAGTTTTGCCGAGTAAAATTTTTTCAGGCGCAGCATAAATGGGAATATTCCCGGACCTGATAAACTCGCTTAACTTTGCGTCGGTTGCTGAAGTTTCGGCGTTTTGTATAAATTGTGGCGTCGTGTAAACATTTTTGCATTTGTGCTTATTCAGTATTTCAGGCAGGCCGTTATAATGGTCGATGTCATCGTGACTTATAAAGACAGAATCAATTTCATCGGCGGCGATATAATTCAGAAAAGGGTTAACCGTATTGTCGCCAATGTTTTTATTTGTTATAGAGCCTGCATCAATAATAAAGTTCTTATTGTCCGGCGTTTTAAGATAAATTGCCTGGCCGTGGCCGATGGATAAAACAGTCAGTCGCAGCTTATTATATTTTTCAAAATTGTCTGAAATCACGGCAGAAATCAACAGAAGGACAATCGCCGCAGGATAAATAAAATTCAGGACCGGTCTTTTGCGGAACGGGAAAAATTTCCATAAAAAAAGCGGCAGATAAAAGAGTAAAACAATATAAATAGAAGGTTTGCCGATTATTACACTCGAAAACGGGACTTTGGCAAAGAGTGTAACAAGATATGAAAGTATCATTGCTGAAAAGTTGATGATAAAGCCCAAGCAATAAGCTAAGCTCGGCAGCAGAGCAGATAAAATAATTTTGACAGGGCCGAGGATTACAATGGCTGTTACAGGAAAAGATGCGGGTATTGTCCAAATGGCGGTAAGTAACTGGAACTGATAAAAGTGCCAGACAATTATCGGTGCTACTGTTATCCACGCGGCAAGACCTACGGAAAAAATATTAAGAGGTAATCGTAAAGGTGAATATAAAAGATTCTGCTGCAAAGGGTCTTTTGATAATGGAAGAAATTGTTTTATTGGTTCATTAAACAATAGTATGCCGATGGTTGCCGCAAAGGATAGCTGAAAGCCCGGGCTGAGAAAATCCATCGGCCTTATAAGTAAAAGTAAAATTGCTGATGCAGCCAGACTGTTTATCGCCATTGAACGGCGATTGAACATTCGCCCCAGGCAGAAGATAATAACCATTATTCCGGCACGAAGGGTCGGTGATGTTGCAGGGACGACAATAAGGAAAATAATCGTTGCGATAATACAGGCGATGGAACGGCCCGTGTGTAATAGACCTGCCTTTTTGGAAAACCACCATGCGGCACCTGCGAAAATTCCAACGTGCAGACCTGAAAGGCAAACCAGATGAACCAAACCAGTCTTTATGAAATCATTATAAAGTTTCCTGTCAATTTTTGACCGGCTGCCTAATACGAGAGCTTCGGCAAGAGAAATATAATCATCAGATTCGGCATCTTTGAGCAGGGCGGCAATAGCATACTGACGCAGCTTTGTTTTTATATTAAAAGGTGATTTCAGTTTTTCAGTGTTCAAAACAGTTATGATATTTGCGGATTTGACGGATGCTGACAGGAAAACGCCGTTGCGGTTCATATAGCGTTTGGTATCGAACTGGCCGGGATTATCGGCGGCAGAAAATTTTTCCAGTCTGCAGAAAGTCTGGATTTGGTCGCCGAGTTTCAAATTGTTCGCGTCTTCAGATATATAAAACTTTATTGTGCCGGCTGCATTTGCCCAGCCGGTAGTTGTTTTTATGCCGGTAACTTTTGCGTAGAAGGTTGTATAGGGCAAAGAAGGGAAATATTCGGCGAAATACCAGTCATTATTTTCGACAAGTTTTGGGGCGGAGATAATTTGAGTCCTGATACGAGCGAAAGTAAAATCCTCGCATGGAATGTTGCGAATATCGTTTGAAGCTGGCTTGTTGAAACTTATCAGCCTGATTGAACCGAGACAGGTAAAACATAGAAATACAGAAATAAAAATCAGGGCACTTCTTCCCGGGGAAAATTTATGTGCCAAAAACAAAACAATACAGAAAGTTAAAATGCCAAAAGATGCGAATAATGGCAGATTAAAATAGAATTGTACAATAAGACCTATGAGCAAACCAACGGCTGGCAAAACAGCGGGGCAGGTAAATAAAATCTCTTTTAATGGCGATTGCGGCGCAAGACTTCGCTTAAACTCCTCGATTTTTTGCTGAATTTCATCCATTAAAAATATAAAGAATTTACTTCGTAATTTTTTCCATGCCGTTCATATATGGCTGCAGTACCTTCGGTACATTAACCGAGCCATCGGCATTCTGATTCAGTTCGAGAACCGGTATCAAAATTCTCGGCGAAGCGATAACAGTGTTATTCAATGTATGGCAGAAGAGATTCTTTTTCGTTTTGTTGTCTTTGTAGCGAAGATTTAATCTTCTTGCCTGAAAGTCGTAGAATTTGCTTGCGCTGTGCGTTTCGCCGTAATTTTTCCGCGACGGCATCCACGCTTCGATATCGTATTTTTTGGCCTGACCTCTGCCAAGGTCGCCCGTGCAGACCTTTACGACGCGATATGGAATTCCCATCGCCTGCATAACCGCTTCGGAGTTGGCTCTAATTTCTTCGTGATACTTTGCGCTCTCGGCGGCGTCGTTTTCGCAGATAACAACCTGCTCGACTTTATCGAACTGGTGGATTCTATATAGGCCGTAAGTATCTTTGCCTGCGGCGCCGGCTTCTCTGCGGTAACAGGTGCTCATGCCGACAAATTTCTGCGGGAGTTTTTCATGCGGCAGAATTTCGCCCATATAATAAGCGGTCAGCGGCACTTCTGCGGTGCCGGCGAGATTTAATTCATCGCGTTCCATTCGATAAGTCTGCTCTTCTGCGCCGGGATAGTAGCCTGTGCCTGCCATCGCTTCGTTTTTCATCAGCATCGGCACAGAAAACGGCACATAACCCTTATTGACCATATAATCCATCACGAAACGAAGAATTGCCCAGTGCAGCATCGCGCCGGCGCCCTTTAAAAAATAATTCCTCGTTCCGGCGAGTCTTACGGCTCTTTCGACATCAATTATATCAAGAGCCATACCGAGCTGAATATGGTCCTTAGGCTCAAAATCGAATTGGCGAATCTGACCCCATTTGGCGATCTCTACATTTTCCGTATCGTCTTTGCCGAACGGTACATCATCGTCGGCAGGCTGAGGAACCTGCAGCATCAGTTCGTCGAATTCGGGCTGGAAATTTTTAATCTGCTCGTTGATCGCAGCTTCCTCATTTTTAAATTCGGCAAGTTTATTTATCAGTTTTTGCTTTTCATCGCCGGAAAGTTTTGGGATGGATTTGCCCAGCGTATTTTTTTCGGTGGTTATTTCCTGCAGGCGTGTCTTTACTTTTCGCAGGTCGCCGTCAATCTGAAGCAGGCGGTCGATATCGACGTAAAAATTTTTCGCACGGCAGGCATTTTTAAACGGTTCGGTGTTCTCACGGATTGTTTTTATATCTATCATTGGTTAAATCTTTTCACTATGACTACGTTGTTTTGGCCGCCAAAGCCAAAAGATTCCTTTAATACGATATCGACATCCGCTTTCCGCGGCTTATTCGGCACATAATCCAAATCGAGATTCGGGTCAGGGTCGTTGAGATTTGTCGTCGGCGGCAAAATACCATTCCGAATCGCAAGGATACAGGTAATCAGTTCCGCTGCACCGGCTGCTCCAATTAAATGTCCCATCATACTCTTGATACTGCTGACGGGAGTATTTTTCGCCTCTTCCTTAAAGACAGTTTTTATCGCAAGGGTCTCAATGGAATCGTTTTCAGAAGTACTCGTGCCGTGAGTACTTATATAGTCTATATCTTTATAAGATAATTTCGCGTCTTTCAAAGCGGCTTCCATTGCCAGAACTGCTCCGCGGGCTTCTTCGTGCATATCGGTTACACGGAAAGCGTCGCTGCTGCTGCCGTAGCCGATGACTTCGGCGAGGATTTCAACGCCGCGTTTCTTTGCCGATTCGAGCGTTTCAAGAATAACAATCGCGGCGCCTTCGCCGATAACGAAGCCGTCTCTGCTTGCGCTGAACGGACGCGACGCGGTTTCGATGCTATCGTTTCTCGTCGAAAGGGCGGTAAGACGATTAAAGCCCATAATGCCCAGCGGATGTATCATCGAATGTGCGCCGCCGGCAATCATTACATCGGCCTGGCCGGACTGAAGTATTCTGAACGCTTCGCCGACTGCCTGCGTACTCGCCGCACAGGCTGTAAGACAGCTTCTGATTGGTCCACGGGCACCGGTCAGCATAGAAACGTGAGCAGCGGGCATATTCGGTTCCTGTTCAAGCTCACGATAAGCCTGCATTTTACCGAAAGCGACAGCGGCCCATTTGGACCAGTCCATCTTTGCGGCAGCGTCGTCCCAGCCCTGAACGATAGCGTTAAAGAAATTTTCATTATCGACAGAGCCTTCGCCTGCGCCGAGATATACGCCGATTCTCCTGCGGTCGATGCCGTCACCGGGATTCTCTGTTTCGATATTGATTTTCGCCTGCTTGGCGGCCTGGGCAACTGCGCCGACTACAAATTTGCTGTGGCGATTGCCTTCTTTATGAAGCCGGGGATTTTTTGTGTATTTTGCAACATCGTAATTTTTGACTTCCGCGCAGAATTTTGTCGGATATGTCGATGCGTCAAAAATCGTAGTTGTATTTATGCCGCTGCGGCAATTGAGAATGTTATCCCACATTGTCGGGACATCGTTGCCGAGCGGGCAAACTATTCCCATTCCTGTTATGACAACACGATTTTTATTTTTCTCATTCATATTTTTTCAGCACAATCGCTGCGGTCTGGCCGCCATAAGTATAACTTGTGCAGAGAACATAATTAATTTTTTTCTTAATCTGTTCTTTCACAATATTCAGTTTGCAGTCTTTGTTGATATGTTCGCAGTTTTTCGCTGCCGGGATAATTCCATCATTCATCATACAGCAGGCGGCGATAATATCAACCGCACCTGCCGCTGCGCCGGTGTTGCTTGTCATACTCTTTGTCGGCAGTATCGGTATCTTATCGGCTGTATCGCCCAGTGCCTTGCGGATTCCCGCCGCTTCTGCGATATCGTCGGCGAAAATGCCTGTGCCGTGCGGGATAATCAAATCCAGTTGCTCCGGTTTTATCCCTGCGTTGGCAAGGGACGCTTCGATTGCAAACTGAACGCCTTTGCCGTCCGGCTCGAGAGATTCGTATTTGGCGTTTATACTACAGCTTTGACCCATGCCTGCAATTTGAGCGTAAATTTTTGCGCCGCGTTTTTTGGCGTTTTCAGGATTTTCGAGTATTACACATCCGGCCGCTTCTCCGAAGACCGAACCTTTAGCGTCCGCGTCAAAAGGACGACAGGCGCCTTGCGGATTATCGTTATTACTTGCTGTTGCCCGTTTATTCAGGCATTGTCTTAGGTGGACAATTGGATTTACCTTTGCTTCTCCGCCGCCGGCGAGAGCAAGTTCCGCATCGCCTCGTGAAATAATCTGTGCCGCTTCGATAATGGCCAGATGTCCCGCCGCCTCAGCGCAGGTGATTGTATTGCTGGGGCCCTGAATGTCGTGGATTATGCCGACGTGGCAGGCGAGCATATTGGGCAGATACTTAAGAAGCCAAAGAGGTGTAACCGCTTCTATGCTATGTGTGCCCCATTTTTTTATATCGAATTTTCCGTCCGTGATGCCTTTGGCGACGGCAGGGGCAAGCTCGACAAGGTCGCAGCTTATTAAACCGGCGCCAAGAATTATTGCCGTTCGCCGGGGCTCGATTGTAATATTCTGTTCGTCGAAGGCTTTTGTTTTCAGGCCTGCGTCTTTGAACGCTTCATTGGCGGCAACAACGGCAAGCTCGATATCGCGGGACATAAGTTTTGTTGTTTTGCGAATTGCCTTGGGAACGTGGTCGCGAATGCTGAAGTCGGGCGCCTGACCTGCAATCTGACAGGTAAAGCCGGCCGGGTCAAAGGCCGTGATTCTGGCGATGCCGCATTTGCCCTGACAAAGGCCGGACCATAAATCTTTATAGCTTAATCCGAGAGGAGTGATTGCTCCCAATCCTGTAATTACCGGCATTTGTGCGGTCATTTGGACGACTCCAGATAAGGTGTGTCAAGACCTGATGCCCTTAACACGACGCCGAACAAATCGGTAAATACAAAATTTTCTTCCGGAAATTGTTTGCCCGCCAAATTATTGTCGATATGGCTGAACATCAAATCAATCTCAGCTATCATTTCATCGTTACAGGTGATTTTGCCTGTCGTGGATGCCGCCTCGTCAGTTATCGATTCGATTTTTGCGTGTATTTTGAGTGTGTCGCCGGGGCGGACGTAGTGGAAAAAAACTGCCTTGTTGATTTTAGCCAGGATTACCTTTTCCTTATAGCCTCTTGCCTGTCCCACAAGAAGACCTGCCGTCTGAGCCATCGACTCAATCATCAGGCATTCGGGCATAATCGGAAAGCCGGGGAAATTATCGTGCAGATGCTCCTCGGCCATAGTTACATTTTTCACGGCGACGGCGTTAGAGCCGCTGTTGAACTCGATAAATTTGTCAATCCATATCCAACGCAATTTTGCCACCGGGAATAAAAATTTTAATTTTGCCACAGAGAACACAGAGGACACAGAGATATAAATTTTATACAGTGTTAATCCGTGCTTCAGCCTGCCGCGTTAAGTCTTGCATCGACAAAGTTGACCAGAACATCGACGGTAAATAAATCGCCGATTTTATTAACGCTGGGGTCTGCGGCAAACGCTGAAAGGTCGCTGTGCGGCATACGTTTTTTCAATTCTTCAAAGCCCTTTGGAGTAAGTTTCCCGTTGCTGACGTATTCTGCGGTGCTTAAAAGGCTTTCAGCGGGGAATAGTTCCTCACGCGGGATTTTTATTCCGAAAGCTTTTTCCATACGGAAAACGATATCGAGAAAATCAATGCTTTCAGCGCCGAGGTCGCCCATCAAAGTCGCGTCCGGCGTAACTTCATCTTCGTCAACTCCGAGAGCATCGACAAGTACGTTCTGAACTTCCACTAAAATCTCTTCACGAGTCATAGCCATAAATAAAACCTCCGGTTATTAAAAAAATTACATTCCGTTTAACAATTTCCAGCGTTCCTTCAATTTTTCAATTATATAAGCGTCTTCAGCGGCGAATTTAGAATCCTTTTCGACGAGGTTAAAATGCCTTAAGCTGAACTTCGCTTCGACAATCGGTTCGCCGTTGCAGGAGCCTGCCCCTGCGAAAGAGCTTATGTTTTCTTCTATCGTCTTTGCGGTAACGGTATATTGAATATTCATACCGGGAGCGGCAAAGCTTTTGTATTTTACATTCTTTGCCTGAGCAAGCAACACCATACTATGGGCAAAGTTTTCAGTTTCCCTGACCAGCCAGCAGGCCGATTCGATTAGTCCCTGCAACAGAAATACCCCCGGAAGCACCGGAAAAGCCGGAAAATGGTCGGCCAAATACTCCTCGGAAAGGGATACATTCTTGACAGTTTGTATCTCTTTACCCGGCACTATCTTAACTACGTTATCAATCAGGATAAATTTCATAACTTGCCCCCACACCTATTTGCATAAGGCGGGTGAAATAAACTATTTACCTATATAGGCTATCCATATTAAACCTTCACCTACCCAACCACAATACAAATAGGTGTGGGGGTGAATCGTATTGTAGTGATTAAATCTGCGTTTTCCAGCTTTTTTTCTGTTAATTAGCCACCAAGGCATCCGCCGTCGCCCAAGGCTATGTCGGGACAGGCAAAGACACAAAAAAGTTAAATAATAAGATTACTTCGTGTCTTTGAGTTTTTGTGGCTATTTTATCTGGCCGATTCATGGCGAGTTTTTATTTAATTGCAGATTTCGCCCACAAAATAGAACAATATTCATCTTGATTTTCGAGTAAGATGTAATGTATTCTTGAAGGAGCAACGGGAGAATTTTTATACCGGCAGAAACAGTCTGTGTTTGGCGTCTTATACAGACTGTATGATCATTATTGTACGCACAAGGTGAAGATATGAAAAGATTTAATGTGGTTTTACCTAAAGAAGATGGAGGAGTAGAAATTTATCGCATGAAGGAGTGGTTACGGCAGCATCCCGGCCACATTCCCACGGGCGTAGATCCAACTTACTGTACGTCGCATAAGCTACGGGATATGCTGAAGAAGCTTGGATGGTCAGTTAAAGAGACGGCAAGTGAAGTACGTCTCTTGCAGCCTGGGACAACCACCTCCCAAGGCGAATTAGATGCAGTGCTTGGCGATGAGAATCCAGAAGAGGAGGATGAGTCTCCGGAGGCATGTTTTGCTCTGGAGTACCAACTTCGTGATTTTATCGCGCAAAACCTCAATACGATAACTATTGAAGGGCGCCGCCTTCGGCTGTACGTTGATCCAACTGGTCGGGACGGTATTGAATATTCTACGGCAGTAGGTTCCATAGATATTTTGGCTGTTGATGATTCTGATGCTTTCGTCGTGTTTGAATTAAAGCGTGCTCGGAGTGCGGATCATGCCATAGGTCAATTAACACGTTACATGGGATGGATTAAACAAACAATTGGAAAAGGCAAAGACGTTCGGGGAGTAATTGTCTCTAAAACGATTAGCGAAAATCTTAGGTATGCTGTTTTGGTTGTACCCAATATTTCTTTGTTTGAATATGAAGTAGAGTTCCATCTTAAGACTGTGCATCGCGAACATAGAGAAGAAACATAGATATCCGGTCAGTAATCACTCCAGCGGATATGACATAGTAGTGCCGCTTAGTTCAGACGTTCCGGTGAAATCTATTTAAGAAACCCTTGATCCATTCGACTTCGCTCAGGACAGGTGGGCGATGAATAAAAATATCTCTGCGGTCTCGGTGGTGAAATATAAAATCCGTGTTAATCCTGTGGAACTTCGTGTCTGAAAAAAAGTGTATATTCGTGTTAATTCGTGGCTAATTAAACCCTAATTATTTGTTGCAAAATTATGCAGCGGAGTTATATTCCAAAACATGAAAGTTAGAAACGCTACAGTTAACGATGTTGAAGCAATTTATTCGCTGATAAGCCATAACGCGCAGTTCGATAAGATGCTGTTCCGGTCACGGGCTTATATCTTCGATAATCTGCAGTTGTTCAGCGTAGCCGAAGTTCACAACCAGGTTATCGGCTGCTGCGCCCTTGCGGTTATATGGTCCGACCTTGCTGAAATAAAATCATTGGCCGTTGCTGAAGAATACCAGAATAAGGGAATCGGCAGGGCACTGGTCGAAAAGGCTGTCGAACAGGCCAAAAATCTCGGGGTCAAAAAGGTCTTTGCATTGACTCTTGTGCCGAAGTTCTTCGAAAAATACGGCTTTGCGGTTGTAGATAAAAAGACGCTTCCTATGAAGGTCTGGAGCGATTGCGCTAAATGTACCAAACAGGATAACTGTGACGAAATAGCAGTGGAGAAGGAGATAAAGAATTAAGTTCTATGGACTCCTTATGGAGGAAACAAAGATATAAGGAAACATCCTGGAGCAATAATCCTTATCTCTTGTTTCTTTACATCCTTACTTCCTTTCAATCTTACCCGACCTGGCGGCGCTGGAACATAGCGATTGAGAGGAATATGAAAGCGGCAGTATAAATCAGGCTGTAAATACCGCAGGATAAAATATAGCCGGCGGTAACACGAACGCCTTCCTCGTATATAGCATCACTTATCCAGAATACCTGAAGACTTGGTATAATTATTTTACCTATTTTAGCCCATAAATGAGCATCAGCAAGCCGGCCAAAAACGTAATCGCTTACAAGGCCCAGCAAAAACAGGCCCACGCAACTGCTTAATGTAACAAGAATGTTGAAGCGGGTCGAAAACATTATCGCAGCGGCTGTAATAACAAAAAGAGCCATCAAAAGCAAAATTGACGCGTAAATATCAAACGAATTAAACCCATTCCGAGCCGGGAAAAATTGCCATTCTTTGTCTATAAAGAACAAAAAAACTATAGAAATGGTCGCTAAAATAGAAGTTAATATGATGGCGGTTGATGTAAATTTAAAATCGTAAGAGTAGTTAAGGAAAGTAGTTATGATTAAAGCGAGGCCTATTGTGACCCCTGCACAGGTCAGCACTGTCATATCGTGGGTGTCGGAGGCGGTTGACATTACGCCATGCCTTATGGACATAAGAAGGGCGATTGTAAGGATGTAATGGGCAAGGATTACGGCTGCGATAACGCCTATAAACTTGCCCAAAATGAAAAGAAACCTTGGAACAGGCTTGGAAAGGGTGGTAATAATGGTTTTTGTTTCAATTTCCTCTGTAATAGCTGCCGCGGCGGCAAAAATTGCAATGAACAATCCGGCGATAAAAAGCGTAGATAGGCCTATCTCTCGTAAGAACTTATTGTCGTCGTCCATAGAGTACATGGTTAACGACGGACTTATAATGAACAGAAACACAGCAGCGGCGATAATAACCGCGAAAACCGGCTGTCTGATTATTTCTACGAAGGTGTTTTTAGCGATTGAAAAAAGTTTATAAAACATATTATTTTTCCATTAACAGTTTACGGCACAAGGCTTATCAATTATATTACAGTGTTTTATGCTTGTAGTAAAGAAACTTTATTGTATACTCTGGCACTGATAATGAGTTCAGAGAAAAATTTTGATTTAAGACTAAGCAAAAGGACATGATGCAGACAGAATACAGAAGAGCGGCGTTTGTTTGTCTGGTTGCACTTATACTAAGTGCGATTTTCTTTCCGGCCTGTTTTGTTCTGAGCAGGGTAACAGGGGTATATCCGTTATTTGCCTTAAGCTGGCAGATACTGGCCGCCGCTTTGATATGGGCGGTTCTGGCGGTACAGTTCTATCAAAAGTCGCTTGCCGAGCAGGAAAAACTCGATATCGCACAACTTGCCCAGGGTGGCGCCGGCGATACTATATTCGAGGCACAAAAAAACAATTCAGAATTTTTCGCGGTCGCCCAGAACAGGTTAAGAATATTTGAAAAATGGTTCCTTCCGATATTTTCAATTCTAATAGCCATATATCAAATTGCTATCGGATCGCTCCTGCTGAGAATGACCATTAAAGGCCGAATCGGCGAGGAAACAAAATTCCTTCTGCTTGGAGCGGTACTGGCCTCGGCGATAGCGTTTGTAAGCTTTTTGTTTTCGCTTTATGCCACAGGCCTGGCGAGCCAGGAAAAATGGCGTCCGCTCAAAGCCGGCGGCAGTTATTTTCTGGCGACCACAATTCTGTCTTTTATTTGTGCCGCGGCGATGGCGCTGGCACAGTTCAAAGTACAGATAGTTCTTGTCGCTCTTAACTGGATTGTGCCGAGTGTACTTATACTGGTCGGATGTGAAACAGCGTTAAACTTTATATTCGATATATACAGGCCGAGGATAAAAGGGCAGTACAGCAGCAGCGCTTTCGACAGCAGGCTGCTCGGAATAATCGCATCGCCCCATCATATTCTTCGAACGGTCGCAAGCGTTATCGATTACCAGTTCGGCTTTAAAGTTTCACAAACGTGGTTCTATCAGATAGTCGAGCAGGCAATAATACCGCTGATACTCGTCTCGGCAGTTATACTTTATCTTTTAAGCTGTATTGTAATTATCGATCCCGGCTCACAGGCGATAATCGAAAAATTAGGTTCGCCGGTGGATTCACATAATAAGGTAAGGCTCGTGGGTTCGGGCATTAGTTTCAAGCTGCCTTGGCCGTTTGGAATAACAAGAGAATTTCCAACAAAGGAAATACAGGAGATATATATAGGTTATGTTCCGCTTGAAGATCAGGCGGGCCAGAAGCAGCCGCTTTTGTGGGGATCGGAGCATTATAAGGAAGAATACAATCTTCTGGTTGCGACAGAGACCATAAATTCACAGGAAAAAGGTGCGGTACCTGTAAGTATCATAAGGGGTTCGATTCCTGTTCAGTATCGTGTCATTGACCTTTATAAATATCTGTATAACCATGCCGACAGCAAGGAAGTCTTAAAGGCGATATGTTATCGCGAGGTGATAAAATTCGCGGCAGGGGCCCACATTGAGCCGGAAGTAGAAGGCGGCAGCAGCGAAGAGAGTCTCCTCGGAGCGGGCAGGGCAAAGGCCGCGATAGTGGTTGCCAGAAATATTCAGCAGCAGGCCGACAATCTCAGTCTGGGCGTTGAAATAGTATTTATGGGATTCGAAGGTTTTCATCCGCCGCCGCAGGTAGCACAGGATTTTCAGGCTGTGATAGGCGCTGTTCAGAAGAAACAGGCTTCGATACTCGAAGCAATCGCGCAAAGAGACAGGATTTTTACCGGAAACGTCGGCTCCGTCAAACAGGCGATAACGCTGCACCAGCTTGCTGAAAAATACCTGCAGTCGCCGCAAAAGGGTACTGAATACGAACAGATTAAACTTCAGCTTGATAAGGCGTTTACAGAAGCAAGCGGCGAACTTTTTGCCAAACTCAGAGGGGCACAGAGCTATGCTTACGAAAAATCAACGCTGGCAAAAGCCGCAGGCGAACGATTCAGTCAGCAGTTACAGGCATACCGGGCATCGAAAAGAATTTATACGCATGAACTTAAAATGAATATGCTCGAAGAATCGCTGGAGAAGATAAGAAAATATATCGTTGTTTCAGACAGCGACACGGAAGTAACAATTGTGGACCTGCAGGAAAAACTCGTGCCGAGTCTTTATGATATCGAGCCGATCAAGGGGCAATAAAATAGAATATAGATGTTGAGAATATTTAAGGGTAAGTCGAAATGAAAAATTTTGCGGTAATAATTCTGGTGGTACTGATTGTAGCTGTGATGATGCTCTACCTTGTCTCGTTTCAGGTGCGTCAGACGGAAACGGCGCTGGTTCTTACCTTCGGCAAGCCTACTCGCCAGATAACTGAGCCGGGCTGGAACTGGAAATGGCCCGCACCGATACAGACTCTGGTCAAATACGACGCAAGGCAAATGCTTTTCGGGGGCGTTGAGGAAGAAACGGTTACCAAAGGCGGAGAGCCGGTAATTGTTCAAACCTATATTATATGGCAAATCGCGGAACCGATAAAATTTCGTGAAGCCATACGAGATGTGCCGGGCGCGGAAAAACTGCTTAAAAGCAGACTTCGCGATGTGCAGAATAAGGTTGTCGGCAAACATTATTTCAGCGAATTTGTAAATAGCGACCGGCAGCAGATAAAATTCGGCGACATTGAGAATGAGATGACTCAACTGCTCGACGAGCCGGTAAAAGCGGCGTACGGCATGAAAGTCGAAGCTGTCGGAATAAAGATGCTTAAAGTGAGCGAAAAGGTTACGGAAGATGTATTTGCCCGGATGAAGGCCGACAGAAAACGAAAGACCGAAGCGACCCTGGCACAGGGAAATGCCGAGGCGACCAAGATAAAAAGCGATGCCGATGCGAAAATTACCGAGCTTATGGCCGCCACTGAAGCCAGGGCAAAGTCTATACGCGGTGCCGGCGATGCTGAGGCGGCTCAGTATTACAAGATGCTTGAGGCAGACCCGGAATTCGCGATGTTCCTGCGTGAAATTGAAACCCTGAAAAAAACCCTCAAGGAAAGAACAACCGTGGTTTTGCCTGCCGATGCCGAGCCGTTTAAGCTGCTCAGGGAAATGCCGAAAATCGAGCCGAAACAGAATGTGTCGAGATAAAAAATGAGTCACGAACATCATCATCACCATCATCATCACGAAACCAGTGAACATCAGGCCGATGAGCTGCAGAACTTCGGCGGAGAGTTTGACGCCGGTAGTAAGAGTCTTGCCGATGCACTGAGAATCAGTTTTGCTGTTCTGAAATTTATAATGCTTGTTCTGATTATCCTGTTTTTCAGTTCCGGCGTGTTTACAGTAGCGCCGGACGAACGGGCAATGATACTAAGGTTCGGACGAATCTGCGGCGATACAACGGACAAGAGGATACTGGGGCCGGGACTGCACTGGGCGATACCGTATCCGGTTGAAGAGGTGGTAAAATTACCCGCGAGAAATACCGTTTTGCGAACCGAAATAGATTCTTTCTGGTACGATACAACAAACAACCAGTCGGCAGGTACGCTCAATCCTGTTACGGACGGATACTGCATAACGAGGAACGATACCATCGCTGATTTGAAGGGCGGCAGCGACTATAATATTGTACACACCAAATGGCAGCTTACGTACAGAATTTCCGATTGCGAAATGTTCTTCAAAAAGGTTTATTTGAAAACCCCCGATGCCGGACAAAGTCTGATAGATGTAATACCGCAAAGTGTTGAGCCGTTTTTAAAGGCGGTCGCTTCCGAGGCGGTTGTCGTTGCGATGGTGAATTTCAGTATTGACGAGGCTATAAAGAGCGATTCCCAGATAGCCAAAGAGGCGGAAAAACTCCTGCAGAAAAAACTTGACGATATGAACTGCGGTATAGAAGTAGATTCAATGCAGCTTACCGCTGTTGCCTGGCCGAGGCAGGTAAACGATGCCTTTGTTGCGTCTATTAAGGCCAGCAACGAGGCTGACAGAATGATTCGCGAGGCGAAAGGATATTCTGAAAGCAGAATCAACGAAGCAGGCGGCGGAGAGTTGATTAGTGCTGTTCTTTCGCCGGATGTCAACGATAAGCAGAAGGAATATTTCTGGAATAATGCTTCAGGCTCTGCGCAGAAGACAATCGCAGAGGCGAAAGCGTACAGGACAAAAACTGTTGAATCGGCAAAAGCCAATGCCGATTATCTTAAGATACTTCTGCCGGAATATCAGAAGAGACCGAAACTGGTGATACAGAGAATTTATCAGGACGCAATCGAAGAGGTCTTAAGCAATACTCAGGAAACGATAATAGCACAGTCGAGCAGCGGCAGTAAAAATCGTGAATTCAGAGTTATGATAAATAGAGACCCGGCGATTGGAAAAGAAAAGAAAAAATAAGGTAAAGAACTGAGAAAATGACACATAGAGCATTGCATTTAACGGAACACGAAGTTGATGTGGCCAGGACACATCAGAAACAGGTTCGGGTTAGTCTCGCTTTGGCGGGGACACTGCTGGGCGGAACGCTGCTTTTGAACAGCCTTATCAGCCCGCTTTTCTATGGTAAAGGGTCGCAGATAAAGGAATTGCTCGCAATGCTGGCGGCAATACTTCTTGCTACGCCTGTTATTATTCACTCGATTAAAGGCGTTATCAGAAGCGAAATGCATATGGATGAGCTGGTATCGCTGGCCATAATAGCGGCATTCGCAACCGGAAATTATATCGCGGCAAGTGTCGTAGCGTTCTTTCTGCTGCTTAGCGAGCTTGTTGAGACAAGAACGGCGCTTGGAGCAAGAGCTGCGATTGAATCGCTTATTAAACTTACACCGACAAAAGCGTCACGGCTCGATGCCGGCGGAAATGAGAAACAGGTCAACGCCAGCCAGTTGAAGTGCGACGATGTTATCCGGGTAAGGCCCGGCGATAATATTGCCGCTGACGGCGAAGTTGTAAAAGGATTAAGCTCTGTTAATGAAGCGACAATCACGGGTGAATCACTTCCCGCCGATAAGGTGCCGGGAATGCAGGTTTTTGCGGGAACGAGCAATCTTACCGGCGTTCTCGATATCAGGGTAACAAGGGCTGGAAAAGATACGACGCTCGGGAAAGTGCAATCGCTTATTCTGCAGGCTGAACATACGCAGATACCGATTATGCGTATAATCGACAGGTATGTAAAATGGTATATACCCGTAATATTGATGATTGCGGCGATAATATGGTTCTTTACAAAGGACGTTAACAGGGCGATAGGCGCTCTTGTTGTTTCCTGTCCGTGCGCATTGATACTTGCGACGCCTACGGCGATGGTTGCAGCGTTGTCTGCTTCGGCAAGACTTGGCATTCTCATTAAGAAAGTCGCGGACCTCGAACTTGCCGGCAGAGTTACAGCGATAGTATTCGACAAGACCGGAACCCTGACTACAGGCCAGCTTTACGTTACCAAACTTACGCCCGCACAGGGCATTGAGCCTGCCGAACTTTTAAAATTTGCCGCTTCAGCCGAACAGATGAGTAAACATCCTGCCGCAAGGGCGCTGCAGATAGTTGCAAAGGATGCGAATCTGTCGCTGGATACGCCGGTAGATTTTGCCGAGACGCCGGGAAAAGGTGTAACGGCTGTTGTACAGGGGACAAAGATATTTGTCGGACGAGATACTTTTCTGAAAGAAAACGGTATAGATACTTCTGATGTGCCAGACCCGGCACTGCATGAAGAACAGGGGTTCAGCACTTTATATGTCGGCAGAGACAAAAAATGTATGGGATGGATCGGCATGCAGGACAAGACCAGACCCGAAGCCAGATTTGCAGTTGAGCAGTTGCTTGAAACCGGTATAAAACGGCTGACGATGCTGACCGGCGACAGGGAAGAAGTTGCTAAAAGAGTTGCCGCAGAACTCGGATGTACGGATGTAAAGGCCAAATGTCTGCCGCAGGATAAACTTGCCATTGTCGAAAAAATGAAAAAGGACGGCTTTGTCGTAGCAGTTGTCGGCGATGGAATAAATGACGCACCGGCCCTTGCAAGCGGAAACCTCGGAATAGCGATGGGAGCCGCAGGCAGCGATGTCGCAATAAATTCAGCGTCGATAGCGCTTATGAGCAACGACCTTAAACGGCTGCCGTTCCTCGTAAAACTTTCAAGGAAAACCACGTCGATTATCAATCAGAATCTTCTGTTTGGAATCCTGTTTATAATTCTTGGTGTTTCGGCTTCCGCTGTAGGATGGCTGCCGTTGATTTATGCGGCGCTGCTGCATTTTGCCGGTTCACTGGTTGTAGTCTTCAACAGCGCAAGATTAGTGCGATACGGCGAAGAACTGGAACCGCATAGTTATGCTCCGGCAGTGAATATTTAATAAAATTTTTCACGCCAAAATTTAATCTTTCTGATTTTGAGAGGGTATTTTGACTGCGAATAACGGACAATTTGCGATAGAGACGTTTTCACTGACCAAAATCTTCGCCGACTGGTGGGGACGAAGCAGAGTTGTGGCGGTTGATAATCTCAATATCAAAATCAGGAACAATCAGGTGTTTGGGCTTTTAGGGCCTAACGGGTCGGGTAAAACGACGATTCTGAAAATGCTGCTCGGACTGCTGCATCCTACAAAAGGAAGAGCGGTTATGCTGGGCGGGGACAGCAGGGACCCTAAAATAAGCGCTCAAATCGGATTTCTGCCGGAAGAGTCATATTTGTATTCATATCTAAACGCCAGAGAAACGCTGGATTTTTACGGCAGACTGTTTGGCTTAAACAGCAGAGTCAGAAAATCGCGAATCGACGCGCTGCTCGATATGGTTGGATTGGCCGGAATGGCAAACAGACCTATCGGAACTTTTTCAAAAGGTATGGCGAGGAGAATAGGACTTGCCCAGGCGCTTATAAATGACCCCAAACTTCTTATTCTCGATGAGCCGACAAGCGGACTGGACCCTATCGGAACAAGGCAAATTAAGGACCTTATTGTCGAACTTGCAAAACGCGGCAAAACAGTCCTGCTGAGCAGCCATCTGCTGGCCGATGCCGAGGAAGTCTGCGACCGTGTCGCCATACTTTACGGAGGACTTATACAAAAAGAAGGAAGCGTAGAAGAACTGCTTGCAAGAAAAGACAAAACACAGATTACTACAAATATTCTGACCGACAGGGCGGTAGAGCAGATAAGACGGATTGTCGAAAAAGACGGCGGCGACTTCGAGATAAAACCGCCGATGCAGAAACTTGAATCGTTTTTCATAGATATAGTCAGGCAGGCGCAGCAGCAGAAAAGACCTACAAGCGGAGCGGTAAACCGTCTGGAGGTCTCCGATGCCGAAAGGGCCGCTGCTATATCGGATGTGCTCGATAAGCTTGTTTCGGCGAAAATAGAGCCACAGAAAAAGATAGAAATGGCTGAAGTTGAAACGTTAAAAATTACTCCTGATTACGATGCTTTAAGCAAATTGACGCAGGAATCCGGACAGATGACCGAACCTGTTGTACAGGACAGGAAAAATGAACCTGCACAAATCACACAACCATCGCAGCAGGACGGTATAAAAAAAGATATCCTCGATGAGCTTACAAAACCGAAGGGGTTTACAGAACCACAGAATAACAGGCGTAAAAAAACAGAGGAGAAGAACAATGGGTAGGGTCTGGGCTGTTGCCAAAAACAGCTTTGTCTCTGCGATGCGAATGAAGACGGCGATAGTCTTTATGCTGCTGCTGATTATACTGCTGCCGATTTTGTGTATTACAAGTACCGGCGACGGCACAACCAAAGGACGCATTCAGAGTTTTATCAGTTATGGGCTCGGCCTTACAGGTTTCCTGTTGTCGATTCTTACTGTTATAGTGTCCTGTTTCACTTTAAGCACCGATATAAAACATAAACAGATTTACACGGTTATTACCAAGCCGATAAGACGATTCGAAGTGGTATTGGGTAAAGTGCTCGGCGTTGTAGTGCTGGATTTGCTGCTTTTGTTTGTGTTCTCGTCGATAATTTATGCGCTGACGCTTCAGATACCACGGATTTCAAAAACTAAAAGTGATGAGCTTGTCAAGCTGAATAATGAGTTTTTTACGGCAAGAACGGCTTTGAAGGCAAACTTTGACAGGCTGGTGGTAGAAAAACGTGTTAACGACGTCTATGAGGAGC
The DNA here is from genome assembly GCA_041652575.1 of Phycisphaerae bacterium. NCBI lineage: Bacteria > Pseudomonadati > Planctomycetota > Phycisphaerae > Phycisphaerae bacterium. The sequence goes on from JBAZHC010000002.1 coordinate 65,364, forward strand.
TTAAAAAGTCCGGCCAGTTGGATGAGTCGAGAAGTAAACAAGCTGTTTTGCAGGAACTTAGGGATGCGGCGAAGTACAGTATGTACTCGGCAGAGCCGGGCGGGATGGTTTTGTGGGAGTTTGAAAATGTAAAACCGTTCGATTCCAACGATAGTCTTTTTATTCGTTTAAAATTCAATGCCTCGCAGGTTCCGCCGGATAAAAATATTTATGGCGTATGGTATGTCGGAGATTATCGGCAGATAAAATATGGACAGGAAAATCTTAAGACCCCGATTCGAATTATTCCGCGTAAAGAGATAGTAGGGGCAATTCATGAGTTCCATGTGCCGGCCGACGTTGTGGCTGAGGATGGTTATTTGGCAGTTGCTTTTTACAATGAGCCGATGAATAACACAACAGTGATATTTCCGCAGGAAGACGGCTTCGAAGTTCTTTATAAGGCCGGCAGTTTCGGCGATAATTTTTTGCGAGTAGTATTTATTATTTTCGCAAGGCTTGTTTTTCTTGCCGCACTTGGAGTTTCGCTTTCCACCTGGCTGGGGTTTCCTGTAGCGGTACTGTGCTGCCTTGCGGTTTTTGTTACAGGCGTGATAAATGGTTTTATCGTCGGCTCTTTCGGCTATCTGGGACAAAACGTCATACTTTTTTACAAATATGTGTTAGAGCCTATTATCTGGCTTCTGCCGAAATTCGACCAGAATTACAATATCAACAAATATATAATCGACGCCAGACTGATAGGGACAGGCTTTTTTGTAATGACTGTCACGGCGCTTGCGGTCAAGTCAGCCATTATTCTGGTTGCCGGATTTCTGATATTCGCGCGGCGGGAAATAGCTAAAGTCATAGTTTAATTTTTTTTATAAGAAGATTTATTTTTATGCGGTTACGGGAAATTGTTATCTGTGTTTTATGCGTACTTGCGGCGGCAGGGCTGCTGTTTTTGGGCTCGCAGAAACTCGATAAAATAAACGTTCAGCGAAGCGAGATGAAGCTGGTTATGAATGAGCCTCTCCAAAACGCTCCGCCTTCGCTGGCCTTTGCTACCGTTGCACTGGGAGCTTTCCGCGGACTTATTGTTGACGTGCTGTGGATTCGAGCCGACCAGTTGAAGGAAGAAGGTAAATTCTTCGATGCGAAACAGCTTGCCGAATGGATAACGCTCCTTCAGCCGAGATTCGCGGCAGTATGGGACTTTCACGCATGGAATATGGCTTATAATATTTCTGTGGCCATCCCCGCAAGCAGGCCGCAGGAACGATGGCAGTGGGTCAGGAACGGATATGAACTTCTTCGGGACAAAGGCATAGAAATAAATCCGGGAAACATCGACCTTTATCGTTCACTTGCCTGGATATTTCAGCACAAAATCGGCAACGTTATGGATGATTGCCATAAATACTATAAATTACAGCTTTATAATGCGATGAAACCGTTGATAGGACCGGGAACGCAGGAATATTATATTAAACTGGCAAAGGCGCCGAAAACGCTTCAGGAAATGCTCACAAACCCTGAGACAGTAAAGTTTTTAAATGAGCTTTCCGCGGCGGATGCCGTTTTTGCCAATCAGCAGGAACTTGTGGACAATTATCTTTCACTTCGGCAGCAGCCGGTAAAATTTCCGGAAAAAGATTTTAAAGTCATCGATAAGTACAGGGGAACGGAAACGCTCAACGGCTTTGATGTTTTTGCCAAGGCGTATTATTTGAGGCATACCTGGGAAATGGAGCCGGAACTGATGGGTCAGTTAAATGAAAAATACGGGCCTGTCGATTATAAAGACCCTAACAAAGTACTGCCGCTGGACTGGACTCAGGCTGATGTTCATGCGATGTACTGGGCGGCGCTGGGACTGAAAAGAACAGAAAAAAAATATTCATTTGAAATGCTTAGTACGGATAGAATTGTTTTTCACAGCCTTCAGAGTCTTTACACTCGCGGGAAAATGATTATTTATACCTCGCGTGTACCTGCAAAAGACGACCCATGTGACATCAGCGAACAGGAGAGCGTATTTTTATTCCCGGACCTGAGAATGTTCAGTAGATATGACACGGCACTGCGGGAGTTAAAAAAGAAATATGTCGAGCTTGGTGCTGATCCGGAGATTCTTGAAGTTCCGCACAGGAATATGCTCAAACGAGCGGTTTTGCTGTTTTATCAGGCCGGTCATATTGACAAGGCTCTGGAAATATACAATACCCTGCGGAAAGAATATCCGACAGATAAGGAAATACAGGTTTCTCTGACGGAATATGCGAGAAACAGGCTGATTAACGAGCTATCCTCTATCGGCTTAAATGACGCCACAGAAATTATAACCCTTATGCTGCAGGAAGCAAATTATCGTTATGCTGTGCATGATGACGATGAGGCATTCGGCAGAGAGAAGATGGCGAAAGAAGTTTATGACTCTTACCAGAAAGAGTTTGGCGATGAGGGTGTCGACAGGGTAACGCTGCCGGATTTCAACATACTGCGATATATAGGATTGAGCGGTTTTCTGAATGATGCTCGATACCCGGAAGATTTAAAGCAAAACCTGCTTGGGCGAATACAAATAGAAAGGCCGGAACTTTACGAAAAATTGAAGCAGCAGCAGGAGTCTATTATGCAGGAGATGCAGAAGCAGGAAGGCACGCAGCAATGAGCCGACAGCAGGAAGCTGTGGAAAATCTTACAGGGGCGCAGAAACAGGCCGTCTTCCATAAGGATGGGCCTTTGCTGATTATAGCAGGGCCGGGAAGCGGAAAAACTCGCGTAATTACACACCGGATTGCAGCGCTGGTTAAACAGGGCGTTTTGCCTTTTAATATCTGCGCAGTAACCTTTACCAATAAAGCAGCCGACGAAATGCGTCAGAGAGTTCTGGCGATGGATGTTCCGCAGGGGGTGAATTTAAGCACTTTTCATTCGCTTTGTGTCAGAATTCTGCGAAAGTTCAATGAAGCCGCGCGTATTGCTCCGGCATTCAGTATCTTCGCTGCTTCTGAACAGAAAAGCTGTATGAGAGAAGCGATTAAATCGGCCCAGCTTGATTCGAAAAATTTTCCGCCTGCCGCTATGCTCGAAACAGTATCGCGGCTGAAAAATAACCTTGAAGACGTAGGAACATTTGAGGCGAAAAGCAGCGGCGATTATTTTTCACAATGTGTGTTGAAAATTTACAGGACATACCAGAAGATTCTTGAAAAAAACAGTGCGCTTGATTTTGACGATTTGCTTCTGAAGACGGCATTTCTGCTTAGAGATTTTCCGGATATCAGAAAACAATTAAATGAACGATTCAAATATCTGATGGTTGATGAATATCAGGATACCAACCACGCCCAGTACCAGATTGCCAGGGGATTGTCCGCAGAACACGGTAATATTTGCGTGACCGGCGACCCGGACCAGTCGATATACGGCTGGCGGGGGGCGGATATAGGCAATATCCTTGCCTTTGAACATGATTGGCCGGATGCTACAATTGTAAGGCTGGAAGAAAACTTCAGAAGTATGCCGGAAATTCTTGCTGTTGCCGACAGACTTATCCTTGCCAATAAGAGCCGAAAGCAGAAAAAACTTCTGCCGATTAAAAAAGCCGGCGGTGAAATTGCCGCCCGCTGTCTTGAAGATGAACAGGCCGAAGCGGAATTTATAGCCCAATATACCAAACAACTCCTTAATGCCGGTACCGAAGCAAACCAGATAGCGGTGTTTTACCGGGTTAACTCGATGAGCAGAGCGATTGAAGAGGCGTTTGTGGTAAATCGGATTCCATACCAGATAATACGCGGCGTGGAATTCTACAGCCGAAAGGAAATCAGAGATATCCTGGCGTATCTGAGGCTGATTGTAAATCCGTCGGACGACCAGGCTCTTGTGCGGATAATCAATGCGCCTGTAAGGGGAATAGGACAAACGACAGTTTCGCGGCTTGCTGAATATGCGGCACTGCAAAGCACAAATATTTACCATGTCGTTAAAGACTGCGATAAAGTAAACTTACTCTCGGCCGCGGTAAAGATTAAACTTAAAGCTTTCGCGGAGATGATAGAGAATTTTAAAAAAAATATGGACCAGCCCTCTGCGGTTGTTATAGAAAATGTGTTCAGGGCAAGCGGGTTGTATGAATCTCTCAAAGCCGAAGTCGCGGAAGAATCTTACAGTAAGGCCTCGCCGCTTGATAATGTTTTTGAACTTATAAATTCCGCAAGACGATTCGACGAGCAGCAGGGCGGAAGCCTGGTTGATTTTCTGCAGCATATTGCGCTGTTCAGCGATACGGATACTTATGACGGCAAAAGCGGCAAGGTTTCGCTGATGACGCTGCATTGCGCAAAAGGCCTTGAGTTTGAAAATGTTATTATTGCCGGACTTGAGCAGGGACTTTTGCCGCACGAAAGAAGCGCAGATACTCCTTCGCAGCTCGAAGAGGAAAGAAGGCTGTTTTTCGTGGGTATTACGCGGGCAAAAAGACGGCTTTGTGTAACCCTGTGCAGGTATAGAACGATACACGGACAATTGACAAGAACAATTATATCGCCGTTTCTTTTTGAAGCCGGCCTTGAATTACAGGAATATGGTGACCGGACAGACGATTTGGATTATGATGATGACGACCAGCAGGATTCTTATCAGGAACCTGTTTCGCAGGTAGCCGGCAAAAAAAAGACAGATAATGCTTTTGCCGCCGGTCAGCTCGTTTCGCATAAAAAGTTTGGGATGGGCAGAGTAAAGGAATTTCATGATTTAGGAACAGAAAGCATTGTTGTCGTACAATTTAAAAGCGGTCAGGTAAAACCTTTAATGTTAAAATATGCTAATTTGAGTATTATTGGACAAAGCCAGGAGCATTGATTATGGAAACGCCACAGGTAAAATTTTATTACAAAAATGTTACAGCGGAAGTTCTTGGGAAAGAGCACGGCATAACGAAACAGCAGTTCGATGAGCTTGTTAAAAAGACTGAACCGTTGATTGAACAGCTTAATGCCGAAAGGAAAGCCGGAAAAACTAAATATCGTGATTTGCCTTATAAGACCGATATGGTTAAAGATGTAAAAAAGATCGCCGATGGAATCAAAGGATGTGAAAATTTCGTAGTCCTCGGCATAGGCGGCTCTGCCCTCGGTAATATCGCCCTGCAGACAGCGTTAAATCCTTATTTATATAATCTCGATGAAAAACAGCGAAAAGGTCCCCGGCTATTCGTGCTTGATAATGTTGACCCGCAGCAGATACGTTCGTTCCTCGATTGGGCCGGAGACAGGCTGGATAAAACTGTATTTAACGTTATAAGCAAATCGGGCAGAACAGCGGAGACGGCTTCACAATTTTTAACTATCTGCGATTTGATTGAAAAAAGAATCGGCAAAGACAAGCTGAAAGAGCAGATTATTGCTACGACAGACGCCAAACAGGGAACGCTTCGCAATATTACCGAAAAATTCGGATTCAGAAATCTTGAAGTGCCGGATGGCGTCGGGGGCAGATTCAGTGTTCTCAGTGCTGTGGGACTTTTAAGCGCCGCCATATGCGGTATCGATATCGAACATCTCCTTGCCGGCGCTGCGGAAATGGATAAAAAAGTCAGCCTGAAGGATTTTTATAAAAATCCGGCCGCTGTCAACGCCGCGATAAACTGGCATTATTATAACAGGGGCAAGAAAATATCCGTAATGATGCCATACAGTTTTGCGTTAAAGGATTTCGCCGATTGGTACAGACAGTTGTGGGCGGAAAGTCTCGGCAAAGCCAAAGACCTTACCGGCAAAGAAGCCTTTGTCGGGCCCACACCCGTTAAAGCACTCGGAGCGACCGACCAGCACAGCCAGGTACAGCTTTACCGTGAAGGGCCGAATGACAAACTGTTTACATTCCTTGCCGTGAAGGACTTTGAAAAAGATGTCCAAATCGGCAAATCGCCCGATATCGCACCGGAACTGGCGTATCTTTCAGGGCAGAAAATGAGCAGGCTTATCAACAGCGAAAAAACAGGGACCGAATACGCACTCCTGGCGAGCAAAAGGCCCTGTCTGACGGTTGCGTTTGACAGGATTTGTCCTTATACTGTAGGGCAGTTTATTTATCTGTTTGAAACGACGACCTCGATAGCCGGAATGCTGTTTGGGATTAATACATATGACCAGCCTGCGGTTGAACTTGGCAAAGACGCCACGCTTGCATTAATGGGCAGCAGTGATTATGCTGAATTGGCGGAAAAAATAAAACCGTTCGAGAAAATGGACAGTAGTTTTATTATATAAATCTGAAAAGGGAAGCTTATGCGGTTTGCGGTAATAATGGCAGGTGGCACCGGTAAAAGACTATGGCCCCTGAGCAGGGAAGACAGGCCGAAACAAGTTCTCAAGCTTATTGACGGTGATACTCTTCTGCGAAGATGCTACCAGAGAGTGAACGCGATGTTCGACTATCGGCATATAATTGTGCTCACCAATAAAGGCTATTCGGACATTGTGCGCGATAATCTTCCTGAGATTCCGTATGATAACGTCATCGCTGAGCCTGCAGTACGGGATACCGCCGGGGCAATCGGGCTGGCCGCGTCTGTATTGGCAGGATTCGACCCTGACGCGACAATGGCGGTTGTTACCGCCGACCAGGTGATAAAGCCGACAAATGTATTTCATCAGGCACTGGAAGACGGTATGAATTTTGTCGAAGAAACTCCTGATGCTCTGGTGACCTTCGGCATTCAGCCTTCGTTTCCGAATACACAGCTTGGTTATATAAAACTTGGCGATGGGCGGAAATATTCGCATTGCGACAATGAGATTTATAAGGTTGAGGCCTTTAAGGAAAAGCCAGACCTGCTGACTGCAAAGGAATATCTTTCTACGGGCAAATACTGCTGGAATTCCGGACTTTTTGTCTGGAAGGCAAAAAGAGTACTTGAATTGCTTTTCGAAAATATTCCGCAGGTCAAACAGCCGCTCCAGAGCATACAGGCCAATTGGGGTGGGCCGAATCAGGAAGAGACGCTGGCGGAGAATTTTATAAAACTGCCGAAAATAAGCATTGATTTTGCCGTTATGGAAAAAGCTCCAAAGGTTCATGCAATCAGGCTTAATTGTCAATGGCTCGATATGGGGTCGTTTTCGGCTCTTGCTGATATCATACAGTCTGACAAAAACGGCAACATTGTTGTCGCCGAACAAACCGAATTTCTTAATTGTAAAAACAACATACTCGTTACTGAAGACAAAAATCACCTGATAGCTGCAATCGGGCTTGAGAATATGGTTGTTGTGCATAGCCCCGACGCGACACTGGTTTGTCCCATTGGTGAAACAGAAAAACTCAAGGAGCTTCTGGACATTCTCAGGCAGCAAAAAAAAGAGAAATATCTGTAATATGCGGTTTCTCTGCATAGATCTCGGCGATAAAAGGACGGGACTTGCCATCTGCGACGGCGATGAAATTCTGGCAAGCCCTTTAGCCGTTTTAGAGGTACAAAGAAATTTGCCCGACGAGATTGTGAGAATTGCCGAAGAGCAACAGGTGGAGGCTCTGGTTTTTGGATTACCCATAAATATGGACGGCAGCGAAGGCGAAAGAGCGGTTCACACGAAAAACTTTGCCGAGAAAATCAAAAACAAAACAACTCTGCCGATGTTTTTTCAGGATGAAAGACTTTCAAGCTTCACCGCGGGCGAGAAACTCTCTCGAACAGGCCTTACGCACAAAAAGAAAAAGAACAGAATTGATGCGATAGCAGCCGCGGAAATACTGAAAAACTTTCTCGAAAAAAGAAAACAATAAAAGTTAAATCACCTTTTATTGCAGCTTTGCGATAATGTCATCAGGAATATCAAAATTGGCATATACGTTCTGTATATCGTCGTGGTCTTCCAGTTCTTCCATAAGAGAAAGTATCTTCCTGGCGGATTCAGAATCCGATATCGGGATAGAATTCTGCGGGACCATCGACTGTTCAGCGACCTGAAGCGTAATCTGTTTTTCCTCAAGGGCCTTTTTCAGGCCTTCATAAGCTGATGGGTCGCATGTTATTTCGTAAACCTCTCCTGTATTTTGCATATCATCGGCGCCGGCTGACAGAGCGATTTCCATCAGATTGTTTTCATCAGTTGAGTTGGTCGGAACGGTAATCAGACCTTTTTTGCTGAACAGATAGTTTACGCATCCTGTTGTGCCGAGTGAACCGCCGTGATGTTCGAAAATTTTTCTTATTTCAGGAGCTGTTCTGTTGCGATTGTCTGTCAGCGCCTCAGCCATTATCGCCACGCCGCCGTGAGCGTAACCTTCATAAAGCACGGTAACGAATGCGATGGTATCGCCTTCGCCGGCACCTTTCTTAACAGCCTTTTCGATGGTGTCTTTGGGCATATTGGCTTGTTTGGCTTTATCGATTGCGTATCTCAAAGCGAGATTTTGTGAAGGGTCGCCTCCACCGCTTTTAGCCGCAACTATAATAGTACGCGCTATTTTGCTCCAGACTTTGCCGCGCTTGGCGTCATTAGCCGCTTTTTTGTGTTTTATTCCAGCCCAGTGTGAATGACCTGACATATTGTTGACCTTATCAAAAAGATGTTAATGTATAACTTTATTCAGCGGATAGGTAATAATTCCTGAAGCACCTGCCCGTTTGAGTTTCGGCACAATGACTCGTTCCACCGCTGTATCTACGACTACCTCAACCGCCACAAAATCACTGTTGGCAAGTGACGAAATTGTAGGGCTTTTTTCAGCAGGCAGAATCTTTATTATATCGCTCAGGCGATTTTTATTGACGTTCATTTTCAAACCAACGGTTGTCTTTGCGTCGATTGCGGCGTTTAACAAAATGGAAATATTTTCAATTTTTTCGTGTTTGAATTTATCTTTCCATGCGTTTTTATTAGCGATAAATCTTGTGGTGGATGTGAGCAGGGTGTCGATGACTCTCAGGTTATTCGCCTTAAGGCTTGACCCGGTTTCGGTGAGTTCGACTATCGCATTAACCAGCCGGGCTTTTACTTCAGTTGCGCCCCAGCTGAATTCCACCTTTACGTTGATTTTTCTTTTCTTGAAGTATTCTTTTGTTACTCCGACCAGTTCTGTTGCGATAATGCCGCCGTCGAGGTCCTCGGACTTTTTGACTTTCGATTCGTTCGGCACAGCGAGAACCCATTTTGCCGGATTCGATGTTGCTTTGCTGTAAAATAGTTCACACACTTCGTGAACAGATGATTTGTTTTCGAGTATCCAGTCGTGGCCGGTGAAACCCGCGTCAAGCACGCCGTCTTCGACGTATCTGCTCATCTCCTGCGCCCGCAGCATTATAAGCTGAATCTGCTCGTCGTTGATTCGCGGGAAATAGCTTCTTTCGTAGCCTGTTATACTAAAACCTGCCTTTTCGAAAAGGTCGAAAGTGGCCCTTTCGAGGCTGCCCTTTGGAATACCGAGTTTAAGAATCTGTTCTGACATAATAACTCCTTACTTTACGGATTTCGGCTTCTTTTTGGCAGTATCTTTTTTGCTTTCCGAAAGTATTGAGGCAGCTTTGGAACTGGCCAGTTCACTGTCATGACGGATAATTGCATAAAAAGCATAAGCATCAGAGGCCGAAATCTGTTTTTCAATAAATGATGTTATCTGAGTATTGTCCCATTGCGGGTCGATAAGATCATAAGTCTTGAGGTATTCAATCATTTTTTCGGTAAGCGGTACCGCATGAGCGTTTAAGGCCGTAAGCATTACATAATCGCATATAAAAGCCGTAATACCGTTGAATTTTTCGAGAATTTCCCTCGAATTCTTTTTGCCTATCGCGGCGAAGTCTTCCGGAGCCAGACAGTCATATTTCTGGAATATGGCGTTAAGCAGAGAAGTAAGCACCCCGGCGGTTTTCTCAATATTTGTTATGTCGGAGCCGACGACTTCTACTATTTCTTCGATCCTGGCGACGCGTAAATCGTTGATATCCACAAAGTGAGACTGAAATTTTCTAATCGCTGCTTTTGCGGCTGATTCAGTAGAATTCTGGCAGAGCACAGCGAAAACAATCGCCTCGACAATGTCCTGATAGGCAGGTTTTTTGGGTTTCTCAGCGCCTTTCTTAAGGGCGTTGAACAATTTCTTTATCTTCTGGGAATATTGGGTCGTATTTTTCATTTCTATTCGCTATCAGATTTAAATTCCTTTGAGACTTCATCGATAAGCCTCAGTGTTTCCAGTGTCTTTTTCAGCCTGTCGTCATGGTGAAAGTACAGGTGAGGACAAAACTTTGACTTTACATAACTGCCTAAAAGGGTCTGTATATGCCCTGCGGCATGCTCGATAGCCGTAAAGGCCCGTCGCTGTTTTGCCTCATTTTCCGCCATAATGCTCAAAAAAACCTCCGCTCTTTTGAGGTCAGGCTCTGTGGTTACCTCAGTTACGCTGATAAGCCCTTCTATTCGCGGATCCTGCATGTGATTATTTATTATATCACTGATTGCTTCTTTTAGAACACGCGACATTTTTTCTTGTCTTCGACTGGGCATGGCTGTTCCGGTTTAAATGGTCCTCTGAACTTTGACTATTTCGTAGACCTCGAAAATGTCGCCCGTTTTTATATCGTCGAAGCCGGCAATCTTTATACCGCACTCGAATCCGGTGCGAACCTGTTTTGCATCGTCTTTAAAATGCTTGAGAGATTCTATCGGACAGTTGTCTCTTAGAATAATATTATCACGGATAAGCCTGATTCGGGCATTACGGTTGACTTCACCCTGTTCGACATAACAGCCGGCGATGGTACCTACGCCGGTAATCTTAAAGGTATCGCGTACCACGGCTTTTCCAAGGCTGTTGATTCTGTCTTCAGGTTCGAGCATTCCGGACATGGCCTTTTTAAGGTCGTCTGTTATCTTGTATATAATGCTGTACAGCCTGACGTCGACGCCTTTCGACTCGGCAATTTTCGCGGCCTTGTCTTCTGGTACGACGTTAAAACCTATAACAATAGCGCCCGAAGCTTCCGCCAGCACTATATCGCCTTCCGTAATACCGCCGACGGCGGCGTGCAGAATCTTAATCTGTACTTCGCCGGTGCTGAGGTCCGAAAGATATTTCATCAAAACATCTACAGAACCCTGAACATCGGCTCGTATGATTATATTGACTTCCTTTGTCCTGCCTGCCTCGATTTGGCTGAATAGATTTTCCATTGTTACAAGCGAACGGGTAGAAAGCGCTGCCTTGCGAGCGAGGGATTTTTTGTCTTCCGCCGCCGCTTTGGCACGATTTATATCTTCCAGACAATAAAATTTGTCGCCTGCCTGAGGTACATTATTAAGACCTGATACTTCAACCGGCATTGCGCTTATCGCTGAGCTGATTGACCTGCCTGTGCTGTCTCTTAAAGTTCTTATTCTGCCGTAACCCGCACCGGCGAGGATAATATCGCCTTTCTTAAGTTTGCCTTCCTGTATGAGCAGTGTGGCCATGGGGCCTTTGCTCGGATTCAATTTTGCTTCGACAACCCAGCCGACAGCAGGTATCGTTGGGTCGGCCTTGAGTTCGAGAATTTCAGTCGCGAAATCGAGATGCTCTAAAAGTTCTTCAATACCGGTTCCCTTGGTGGCGCTTGTTTTGACAACATCTGTTTTGCCGCCCCATTCAGAAGGCGCCAGGTCGTGTTCGGCAAGCTGACCGTAAATCCGGTTTATATCTACGCCCGGCAAATCTATTTTGTTTAAAGCTACTATTATATGTACGCCTGCGGCCTTGGCATGGTGAATGGCCTCGACTGTCTGAGGCATTACACCGTCATCAGCGGCAACGACAAGTACGACGATATCGGTCATATTTGCGCCACGGGCACGCATCTCTGTAAAAGCTTCGTGGCCGGGCGTATCGAGGAATGTAACTTTCTTGAGATTATTTTTGTCGCCCCATGTTACCTGGTAGGCGCCGATGTGCTGGGTTATACCGCCCGCTTCGCCCGCTGCGACCTGTGCCGAGCGGATTCTGTCGAGCAAACTCGTCTTGCCGTGGTCGACATGGCCGAGCATTGTAACAACAGCGGAACGCTTCTGAAGATTATTCTTCGGCCTATTGGCAAACTCTTCCGCTATCTGCTGCTCGATGGACAATCTTTGCTGAACGATAAGCTCTATGCCGAAATCAAGAGCGACAAGTTCGGCGGTCTCAGCCGGTATGACCTGATTCGCAACGGCCATAACACCGTGAGCTATAAGTTTTTCCGCGATTTCAGCGGTTTTTACGACGAGCGCTGCGGCCAAATCTTTTACTGTGATTGGTTCGTAAACGTAAGCCTTCTCCGGTTTTATTTTCAAAGCCTCTTCGGCTTTTGATTTTTTAGTTTCAATTTTTCGTGTCGGCCGCAAACGCATACCTTCGCCGCCGGCAGCTTCCAGCCGGGCGCGTCTTTCCTCGATATCTCTTGTAAGAAGTTTGCGGGCCGTCTTCTGCTGACGCAAAGGTTCTTCAACCAGCAATGTTTCATCATGCTTTCGGCCGTGAGTTTTCTTCTTGCCTTTGCCGGATTTTGCTGATGTCTCGGCAATTTCAGGTGCACTTGCCAAAAGGGGCTCGGTGGCCTGCTGCTTGTAAGATGGTTTTGACGGCCTCGGCCTTGTTCTGGGCCGTTCCATTACCTCAGGTTTTTCAACACGTATAACCCTTGGGCCGGATAACTTGGCAGGTTTGGGCTTCTCAAGTTTAGGGCCTGCAGGCATAACAGGTTCAGGTGGTTTAGGCGGTGTGGTTATAATTTCCGGTACAATGACAGGTGCAGGTTCTATAACGGTCGAGCCGGAGGACTCCTGCAATTGAGCGGTTTGAGAATCCGTTTCCGATTTAACGGTTTCTAAAACGGCTGTCGGTGTAGTTCCGGATTCCTGAGCTTCAACCGGTTTCTGTTCGGCTGCTGCGACGGCGGCTGCCTCCTCGGCTGTTGGTTTCTTTACGGTTTTTTTCTTTTTCTTGACGCGGACTTTGGCAAGGTCAACCGGGGCAGCCGTCTCTACCGTAGTAGTATGCGTACCTTCGCTGAACCATTCGCGAATTGTTGCCGCCAGACCGGCAGAAATTGTTGACATGTGATTTTTTACGTCAAGACCTTCAGCCTGGCACTTTTCTATAATGGCCTTACTGTTGACACCGAGGTCTTTGGCTAAAAGATGTACTCTTGTGGTTGCCAATCTGACCGGACTCCAAAAATATTAAAAACGAATTTCGAATTACTGGTCGCTATCCTGTTGAGGTTCTACTGCTTTGACCTGTTCGACCAGCAGGACTTCTGCAATGGTCGGAGCGGATTCCGCTGTCTGCTTTTTGGCCAATTCTTCAGCAAGATGTATTACCTTTTCAGCCATATCGGGCTGAAGACCTATTTCGCTAATTAACGGCTCTTTGCCGATTTCCGCCAGGTCAAGTACGGAAATTATGCCCAGGGCGATAAGCTTGTCGATGAAAGTATCGTCCAGACCTTCAACATCCTTAAAGCCGGCGGTAAGTCTTTCGACTTCCTGATTGTATTCCTCCGGCGTGAGTATGTCGATGTCCCAGTCGGTGAGTCTTGCGGCAAGTCTGACATTCTGTCCATGTTTGCCTATGGCCAGACTTAACTGGTCTTCCGGAACGACAACTGTAGCGCCGCCAAGCTCGAAGCATAACGCCACCTGACTGCATTTTGCAGGCATAAGAGCGTTGGCAATCAGTTCATGTGAGGATTCGTTCCACCGGACGATATCTATTTTTTCGCCGCCGAGTTCATCGACGATGTTTTTAATCCTGCTGCCGCGAACGCCGACACAGGCGCCAACAGCATCAACCTTTGAATCGTTGGACAATACCGCTATTTTGGTTCTATAACCCGCTTCACGGGCAAGAGCCTTAATTGCGATTATACCTTCGGCCACCTCAGGCACTTCAAGCTCAAAAAGACGGCGGATAAAGTCAGGATGAGTACGGGAAAGAACTATTTTCACCTGGCTGGAACTTTCTCGTACATCAAGAATCAGGCAGCGGATTCTTTCGCCGACATGATGGCTCTGGCCGCTAATCTGTTCGCTTTTCGGCAAGACAGCCTCGGTTCGATTATTAAGATTTATAATTAAAGAACCGCCTTCATATCGAACAGCGGCGCCGCTGACGATTTCGCCTTTTCGCTCCACAAACTCGTCATATACGCTTTGCCGTTCGTCAGCCTTAATCTTTTGAATCATAACCTGTTTGGCTGTCTGGGCGGGTATTCGGCCGAGCCGCTTAATATCTATCTGCTGGCCATCCTTAAACGCGACCATATCGCCGGTTTGACGGTCGATACGAACCTGAATATCGGATTCAACATCTGTTTTGCCGAAGTATTTTCTTGCTGCAGATACCATCGCAGATTCGAGGTCCTGGAAAATGGACTCTCGATCGATATTCTTATCACGAGCGATATTGTCAACTATTCTAACTAATTCCTGATTCATTTTGCACCTTCAACTGCAACAATTCTAAGTAAAAAAAAGTGGAAACATCCACAAAAAGAACGTTTCCACTTCAAAAGCCGTTTTTTCTGTCTTCTGTCGTTTTACATTAAGACTTCCTCCGCGACAGACTTAGCCAAAGTTACTTTCCAAGCGAAAGCGTTCATCAGCCACGCATAACCACAATGCAGCAAACCAGATGTAGCCGCCCGGCTACGCACGACTGTTAAATCCTGTAAATATCATAGTCTGACCTTCTTTTTGATCTTACTCTAAACAGGTAATAAAAAATGATTATACTTGAGTAGTGGGGTTTGTCAAATATTTAAAAGCCGGAAAGTAGTAAAATATCTTTGCAGAGGCAAAATGTCTCCAAATTACCGGGCTTCACTAAGGCCTGTTAAAATAGGGGGGATACAGATATAATCGGGATTAAAACTGCTTTACTCCACAACACGAAGTTCGGAATAACCGGCCTCTAACATATCATAAACTTCAATCAGTTCGCCGTTATAAAGGCGGATGCAGCCACGTGAACTTTTTGTGCCAATCGTCGTTTCGTCATTTGTGCCGTGGATTGCGATACCTTCTATGCCGCGAGTTCTGTTGTCTATTCCTTCAAGGGCAATCCAGCCGGAGCCGAGTGGATAATCGGCGTCGTCAGCGTGATATGTTTTTCCGGTATCCGGGTCTGTCCATGTCGGCTTAACCATTTTTCCGCCGACTTCCGCCTTCCACAGGCCGACAGGAGTTTCGTGACCTTCTTTGCCGATGCCGATTTTATAACTCTTTACATAAACATTCTGGAGATAAAGGTCCATCGTAAATGCAGAACTGTACACTATCGCATGGAAGGGGCCATGGACCACCTTTATTACCTGGTCTGCGCGGAGACTTTTGTCGCTGGCGATATTGTTTAGTTTCATCAGTAATTTGTATGGAACCTTATACCTTGCTCCTATCTGGGCAAGCGAATCGCCGGACTGGACTTTATAGCTCGAGCACAGGTCGTCGCCGAGTTGTATCGTTCTGCTGAAAAGCCATTCCTGGGCGAGGTCGGACAATTGTTTTTTTACAACATCTCTGGTCGTAGCATCCAGAGACATATTGAGAATGTCATTAAGAGTGTTCCTGGCGACGATAATTTTTCCGCCGGCGATGCAGTTTTGCGCATCTCTGAGCATTGCCGCAATACGGGGATTTGCGTTTAGGTTGACATCAGCGATGGTTTTGCCGGTACCTGTGTTTTGAGCCTGTGAAGTCTGCTGAGTTGTTCCGGCATCGGACAAAATGTTTTCGTTTGTTTTTTTATTTTTGCCGGGCGAATAGAAATAAAGTATTGCTATCGCCGCGATGATGATAAGAGCGACTGCAAAATAATAAATTACAACTTTTTGCCTGTTGGGATTGTAACCGGAAAGAGCCATATTATGTTATTCCTTATATTCTGAATTTATTTTTTATTGAAATATGTTACGCCCTCGTCTGTAACGAGCATATCAATCGGCTGGTCATGCTCTACAGTCGGTACGTTTTCCAAAAGCTGTTCGGAAAAAGCAAGACCGCACTTTACGGCCTGCAATCTCGGATGCACAAAAAATCTGTCGTAGTAAGAGCCGCCGCGTCCGAGACGATTGCCTTTGCTGTCGAAAGCAAGGCCGGGCGTTACGATAAGGTCTATATCCTCCAGCGGTACGGGTATTCCTGTAACCGGGTTCCGCAGACCGCCGGCTTCGGTGGCGATGCCTGTTTCGAGAGAATTTATGATAACAGCTATCATATGTCTCTGCTGCCAGGAAATCTTCGGAACTGCGACAACCTTCGAGTGCTGCCAGGCATAAAGAATAAAAGACGCCGTATCAATCTCATGCGGCAGAGAAAGAAATGTCATTATCGTGTTGGCATTGCGAAATTCAGGTGTTTCCACCAGATTCTTGCAAGCCATCTGACTTTTATCAACCCGCTGCTGGCCGGTCATCCTGCAAAGCTGCGACCTAATCTGCTGGCGAAGCTGCTGTTTGTCCATTCAATATCCCTCCGTTGGATTACTCACAATTGCGACTTTGCCTCTTTTATCAAATTTTCAAGTTTTTGCAAATAATCCTTCATATTTTTTTCTCTTCCCCGGCCGGTAGGGCTGTAATAAGCGGAGGTTTTCCCCGGAAGGTATTCCTGAGCGACAAAACCATCCGGACTGTCGTGGGGATATTTGTATTCGGCACCGTAACCCTGCTTTTTGGCCCCTGAGTAATGGGAATCCTTCAAATGTTTGGGTACAGGGACGGTACGTTTGTTTTTGACATCGCTTAAGGCCGACCAGATTGCCTTTGCCGAGGCGTTCGATTTCGGGGCACAGGCGATATAAATAGCGGCCTGGGCCAATGGGAGCTGGGCTTCCGGAAATCCCACAAATTCCGATATTTGAACCGCAGCCGCGGCCAAAATGGTAGCTGTCGGGTCGGCATTGCCGACATCTTCGGCTGCGCAAACGGCTATTCGCCGGGCGATGAAACGCGGGTCCTGACCGCCTGCGATGAGCCTTGCCAGCCAGTAAACCGTAGCGTCCGGGTCGGAGCCTCGCATACTCTTCTGTAATGCGCTGGCCAGGTCGTAATGCGAATCTCCTGTCGGGTCGAATACGATTGCCTTTTGCTGAATGGATTCTTTGGCGACCTCAATATCGAATTTGATTGACTTTGCTCCTGAATTTTTTTGTGACATCACACCTATTTCAAGTGAGGTAAGAGCCTTTCGTCCGTCGCCGTCGCTCATTATCGCGATATATTCCAAAGCCTCTTCAGTAGCGCCGACGTTGAAACTGCCAAGGCCTCTTTGACTGTCTTTTAAGGCTCTTTTAAGCAGTTCGAGAATATCTGATTTTTCCAGAGGTTTGAATTCGAAAATTGTACTGCGCGAAATCAAAGGCGAATTAATCGCGAAATATGGATTCTCGGTGGTCGCGCCGATAAGGATAATCACGCCCGTTTCGACATCGTTTAAAAGCACATCCTGCTGGGCACGGTTGAAGCGATGAATTTCATCTATGAACAGTACGGTTTTTCCGCTGCTGGTTATAAGTCTGTCCCTTGCCTTTAGAATAACTTCCCGAATGTCCGCTACGGTCGCGGCAGGGGCGCTGAGGTAATGGAATTTCGCGTTGACAATATTAGCGATTATTGTCGCCAGCGATGTTTTGCCGGTGCCGGGCGGGCCGAAAAAAATCAGACTGCTCATCGACCCTGCATCGAGCATCCGGCGTAAAAGCTTGCCCTGACCTATGAAGTCCTTCTGGCCGGCGAATTCATCGAGATTGTTTGGGCGCATTCGAGCCGCAAGTGGAGCGTTTGACTGTAGTTGCGCCTTTTCAATATCTGAAAAAAGTCCATTTTCTTTTCCTGTTTGTGACATAAGTATTTATTATACAGTCTGGCCGAGAGATTTGTCGATAGGAATGTTGAAATAAGGCTAAATGGGCGTATTTAGATGTGTTTTTTACGTATCAAATACCTTTACGGTATTTTTGCCTGCCTCTTTTGCCGCGTAAAGGGCCTCATCGCTATGGCTGGTTACTTCCTCCGGGCACATATCGCCGTTATATTCACCTGCGCCGATACTTACTGAAAGCTGAATTTTTTGTCTTTCCCATACTATTGGTGTTTCTGAAACTTCCTTAACTATTCTTTCAGCGACAACGATAGCCTCCTGGATGGGAGTGTTCGGCAATATGATTGCGAACTCATCGCCGCCGTAGCGGGCGGCAATATCAATTTTGCGAATACAGGCCGATATTTTTCTGCTGACTCTTTTTATGGCCATATCGCCTGCGCGATGACCGTAATTGTCATTGATGGGCTTGAGGTTGTCTATGTCGACCATTGTTACAGAAATCTGTCCGCCATAACGCTGGCACCTGCGAAGCTCCTGTTCGAGAATTTCATAAAAGGTCCGATAGTTGGCCAGCCCGGTTAAGCCGTCGGTTTTGGCCTGGACTTGAGACTTTTCGAAAAGTTTTATATTGCCGATGGATGCTCCGACAAGATGCCTGAACAACTCGATTACGGCAATATCTTCATCGTTAAATTTTTCCGCGCCGATTTTATCTGCCAGGTTGAGTACGCCGACAACTCTGTTATGACAAACAAGCGGGGCGATAATACATGTCGAGGAGTAATAGTTTTTGGTGAATTTGCGGCTGGGTTTTTCCATAACAGGGAATTTGTGCATGTCTATATTCTCGACGATGATAAGTTCTTTGCATTGAACAGCCTTTATCATCGGCGACAGGTTGGCCTGATTTAAGGAAACTATGTTATTAATAAGGTATGGATGGTTGTGATTCTCCAGATGCAGCATATCACTAACATCGTCGAGTATATACAAAGAGGCAAAGCAGGCGTCGATAAGTTTCGGTATCTCTTCCACGCAGATTTTGCCAATCTGCTGCAAATCAAGACAATTTATCTGCTGCACGAGGGGAGTAATAGTGTCCAGCAGGCCGGTTCTGATTTTTGTTTGCTTCCGGCCGTGAGGCTCAAAGTTGTTATTGTCAAGGTTGCTGTTCATAAGTTCCTTATACAAAATATCTTACGTTAAAAACCGTCATCTGCCGAGATTCTTATATCGGTGAATAACGCCAGTAGGTTCGATAAAAAATCATATATTCGGCGTCTAATTGCAAAAGTCCGAGAAAAAACGGCTAAGGCACCTTTTTCCGGACTAATGCTCTCAGAACTGTTTAAAAGATAAGAAACCTTTCTGCTGATTCCAAATTAGGACGAAAAAAAATAAGAAATTTCCAAAAAAGTTATTGACGATTTCATGAATCTGATTTACATTTTATAAAACGTAAAAGCTATTTTTTTCCGGGCAGGCACTGATGTTAAAGGACTTAAGAACTCGGCCCTGCATCTGAAAGGTTTTGACAATGTTTGAAGTTCATCAATCGGACTTGGGAAAGAACGAAAAGAAAGGTTTTACTGCTCCGGAAAAATTATATCGAATCGGTGAAATAGTTCGTTACACACCTTATTCACGACAGACTATTCACAACTACACAATTATGGGTCTTATAAAAGAAACATCATGGACCGATGGCGGTCATCGATTATATGACGCGAGTGTTTTCGAAAAACTTTCGCAGATAGCGGAAATGAGAAAAACAAAAACATTGGGTCAGATAAGAGAACTGCTGGAAACTAACAGTAATTGAATTTATAAGACGAAAAATTACAGGAAGGCTGAATTGACAAACAATACCAGACAAATGGACTTGTCATCCCTGATACGGGACAATATAGACGAGGTCCTTGTCAGGATTATTCAGTTTACCCACATACACCACAATCTCATTTCAGATAATATCAGAAACTGCAAAGCCGCGGATTTTGTTCCTCAATATATAGATGTGGAAGATTTCGCAAAAGTAATTTCTGCGGCACTGGCTGAACATCAGAATAATAAACGCCTGGCGCTGCGCGACAGTGGAACTGTCAGCTTTCTGCCGGGAGGAAATTTCAGACTGAAACCTCAAATTGATATCGAAGCTATCCGGCTGGTTGACAGTGATTTTGAGGCGTATGTCGAACTTCAAAAAAACAGGTTAAAAGAAAACGCCATAAATAATAAAACTGCCTGTGCGCTGCTGGAGCATAAATTGCGAAAAGCGGAAACATCGGCGCAGGTAAAAACAAAACTTAACTACTTGTAAAGTAAATACTTATATATCTATCAACCAGGCTTATTTACTCATGGAGGAACCGATGGGCCAGGGAAGCGTTCAGCAGTTGGCAGTGCTTGCCGCAGATAGCGTACGGAAGGCGCAGATTCTGACGGTAGCCAGTGGAAAAGGAGGAGTTGGCAAGACAAATATAGCGGCAAATCTTGCGATATGTCTTGCGGCTTCGGGAAAAAGAGTAGCAATTCTTGATGCGGACTTCGGTCTGGCAAATCTCGATATCGTTCTCGGTATAAGCAGTAAATATAACCTGTCTCATTTTATAAAAGGCGTAAAAAGGCTGGATGAGATATCTCAGCCGGTCTGCGAAGGCGTCGATATTTACTGCGGGCTATCGGGAGTCGAGCATCTGACGCAGATGACGGATTTCACGAGGGAGAGAATTGTAACGGCACTGGATAGTCTGGCGGACAACTATGATATTGTTGTAGTGGATACAGCGGCCGGTATCGGCAAAACGGTGATGGCGTTCTGTATGGCTTCTGACCATACGGTGCTTGTTGGAACGCCCGACCCCGCGGCGATAACGGATGTTTATACGCTTTTGAAAGCGATGATAATCAATAAATATGACGGCAGGACGAGTCTTCTTGTCAATATGGCGCACGATGTCAATCAGGGCAAAAATATTTACAGGCAAATCGCTTCGGCGGCGGCGCAATTCCTTAATGTAAAACTGAACATGGCCGGAGTGATGTTGAAAGATGAGCATGTAGTATCGGCCGTCCGGAAAAGGGAGCCTGTTGTACTGGCCTATCCGAAAAGCGCCGCGACGAAATCTCTTATGGCTGTTGCCGCAAGGCTCAGCAGGGTGCCGCTGTCGTGTTCGACGGAAGAAGGGTTTTTCAGAAAAGTTGTTAACTGGTTTTTCTAACTAAATCGCTGTTTTTAAAGGACCGATATATAGAAAGCGGCGTTAAAAGCGTTAAATTCTGTTTAAACGATACATTTTTAATAATCTGATTCGTAGTTTTAGTGGCTTATAGGACTTTGTGGCCATTAGAAATTTTTGGAGGTCATACAATGGCGGCAGCAAAAAAAGCAGCAGCAGCAGTGGAAATGGATATCGATACACTGTGGAAGAAATTCTTCAAGGAAAAATCTGAAGAATTCCGTAACAAGCTGATGGAACATTATCTGCCGCTGGTCAAGTATACGGCGGAACGTATATATGTCAAATTGCCGGACAAGGTGGAAGTCGATGACCTTATCAGCGCCGGTATATTCGGCCTGATGGATGCGATAGACGCTTTTGACCCAAAACGGGGCGTCAAATTTGCCACTTACTGTACGCCGCGTATAAGAGGCGCTATTCTCGATGAACTGCGAAGTATGGACTGGGTTCCGCGTCTTGTCAGGGCAAGGGCGCATCAGCTTGGAAATGCCACAAGAACGCTTGAATCGCATCTCGGCAGGGTTCCTACGGAACAGGAAATCGCCGGCGAACTTGAAATGGATATGGATAATTTTTATCGTCTCCAGCGGGACGCGAGTGCCGTTGGTCTTGTTTCGCTTAGCAACAATCTTGATGTTGACGGCGACAACGATATCTGCGAAATTGATATAATTGAGGATAAAAAAAGCGAAGACCCGATGACTGAAGCGCAGAAACGCGACCTGAAAGGTCTTCTGACAAAAGGGTTAAGCAGGGCCGAACGCCTTATTCTTGTTCTTTATTATTACGAAGAAATGACTATGAAGGAAATCGGCGCAACCCTTGATTTGTCCGAATCGAGAGTTTCCCAGATGCATTCATCCATAATCGCACGGCTCAAGGCCCAGATGGGAACGCGAAAGAAGGAATTTTCACCTAAATAACACATCTAAAAATTAGCTTTATTTTTACGGCAGTTTTAGTATTTTAATATACTGAAACTCTGTCTATATTTTGAGGTATATATGCGTTTTACGAAAATGCACGGACTGGGCAATGATTATGTCTATGTCAATTGTTTTGAAGAACGGGTCAACGACCCGGCCGGACTTGCTCCGGCCGTAAGCGACCGTCATCGCGGCATCGGCGCTGACGGCCTGATTCTTATCTGTCCGTCGGACATCGCGGATGTAAAAATGAGAATTTTCAACGCCGATGGTTCCGAAGCACAGATGTGCGGTAACGGCATACGGTGCGTCGCCAAATATGCTTACGAACATGGACTTGTCAAAAACAGAAAACCGTCTATGAAAATCGAGACCGGCAGAGGCGTACTTGCGCTCGGTCTTGAAATTAACGGAAAAGATAAAGTCGAAAAAGTCTGTGTAAATATGGGCCGGCCGATTATCGACCCTGTCAAAATCCCGGTTTCGCTTGACGGAGATAGTATAATTGAAGCCGCCATAGATGTCCGCAATCAGCGGATGCTGATGACGTGCGTTTCGATGGGAAATCCGCATGCGGTCTTTTTCACGGACGACCTGGCTTCGATCGAACTTGAAAAAGTCGGGCCGGTAATCGAACATCACGAACTGTTTCCGCAGAGAATCAACGCGCATTTTGTCAGGGTTAATTCCACGAGCGAATTTACGATGATGACGTGGGAAAGAGGCAGCGGCGTTACTCTGGCCTGCGGTACAGGCGCCTGTGCCTGCTGTGTGGCGGCCGTGCTTACGGACAGATGCGGCAGAATTGTTACGGCGCATCTGCCGGGCGGAGACCTTCAGATTAACTGGTCGCAGGAGGATAATTGCGTTTATATGACAGGTCCCGCGACGGAAGTTTTCACCGGCGATTGGCTGATAAGCTGAGAGCAATGCGAATTGAAGAAGAAATAAAGCAAAAAGCACTTTCTCTCGGATTCGATATTGTCGGCATAACTTCCGCTGAAAATATTGACTCGAAACAAATCGAAGAATACAAAAACTGGCTAAATGCCGGCTCTAACGGCCGGATGGCCTATTTAGCGAAAAATGTCGAACAGCGTTTCAGCCCTGTTTCAATCCTGCCGGATGCAAAATCCGTAATATGTGTGGGCCTTAATTATAAATTGCCGCAATCTGCCGCCGATGGTTTGCTTCAAATTGCTTCTTATGCACTGTATCCCGACTATCATAAATTCATCAGGGAAAAACTTACTATCCTTGCGAATTTCCTGAAATTAAAAATTAAAAATTTTAAATTTAAAATCTGTGTCGATTCTTTGCCGATTGCAGAAAAAGCCCTTGCTGCGCGGGCGGGGTTGGGCTTCATAGGAAAGAATCGATTACTTATCAATCCCAAACTTGGCTCGTTTTTATTACTCGGTGAACTTATAACCAATCTGCCGTTGGAAACGAATGAACCGAAACTTTCTTCCTGCGGAGACTGCCGAAAATGTATTGACGCCTGCCCGACTGATGCACTGTCAGAAGAACAGTTTGATGCTCGAAGGTGCATAAGCTATCTTACAATTGAGCACAAGGGCAGGATAAGTCCCGAATTGAAAGATAAAATGGATTCGCACCTTTTCGGCTGTGAACAATGCCTGCTTGCGTGTCCCTATAATGAGAAATCGCCTTTATGTGAAAAACAAAAGTATGGTTTTACAGCTCGAGAGATTAAACTTGAGCCGGACATTATTATCGGCTGGTCAAAGACCGATTTTGAAAACTTCGCTGCAGATTCCGCGATGAAACGCACCGGTTTTCGCAGGATGAAACGTAACGTACTTATCTGCAGGAAAAACGCCGAGTAAATTATTTGCCGAGAGCTTCGAGGGCGTCCATAACTTCCACCGCGGCGTGCATATAAGCCGGCCCGACGCCCATAACGACCGCAACCGCCGCAGTTTCGGGAATCTGCTCTTTACTTGAGCCGGTTTCAAGACATTTTTTAACATGTGCCCTGATGCAGGGGGAACATTGAATCCCAACGGCAATGCTGAGAGCAATAAGCTCTTTTTCACGAAGGCTGATAGCTCCGTCAGTCATAACCTTGCTGAAAAGTGTGCCGAAACCTGCTGTCATTGCGGGGGCGTCTTTTTGCATCTTTTTCATGGCTTTGCCGATTTGCGCGTAAAAATCTTTTATGTTTGACGTAAATTTTTAAAGGAACCTCTAATAATTCGGAAAATTGAGATTGCTTTCCCCGCCTGCGCGGGGGCAGGCTTTCCTCGCAATGGCAATTTTTAGAGGTTGCCTTAACCTTTATCCTATTCTTGTCAGCATATTTTTGATGAAGCCGTCGAGTACTTTTTTCGGCACATCCTGCAGCTCCGGTTCAGGTTTTTTGGCTTTTAAAAGCTTTTCGAAAATGGCTTTGGCCTGTGATTTATACGGCACAATTCTTTCCGCCAGATTGTGGGCCTCATCGAGTGAGCCGTCGGCCATTAGCCGGAGATATTTGATTATTTGGGCCGTGAACTCTTTTTCATTCATATTTTTGAATGTTTCAGCATCGGATGGTTCCTCCGTCTCGTGCAGAAGTGATTCGGTGATATTGTATGTTTCCTGCATCATCCGCCGGTATCTCACTTCTTCGGTCTCATCTACCGGCGACAGCGTCAGTTCTTCTTCATTTTCGTCCGGAGGCAAAGGTATATAACAGCGATGATTGCAGAAAGGACATTTGCCCCATTTGCCGCCCGCGTTATCGGGTGCGACAATCTTTTTTTTGCAGCTCTCACAATGTAAAGTGATTGGCATTTTCAGCCTCCTTCCTTAATGGGGATACTGGGCTGTAACTTCAGTAGTGATGCCGCCCCTGGGAGTAAATTTTGCGGTCACTTTCATTTTTGCGGGGCTGCATACGGAAACGAGTTCGTCGAGTATCTCGTTCGTCAGTGCCTCGTAAAATATCCCCTTATTTCTGAAGCTTTGCATATAAAATTTAAGACTTTTCAGCTCGATGCATTTTTTGTCCGGGCAGTAATCGATGACAATTTCGCCGAAATCGGGCTGGCCTGTTTTTGGGCACAGGCTGGTAAATTCCGGGCACCGGATAGTAATGGTGTATTCACGGCCCGGCCGCGGATTGTCAAAAAGCTCGATTTTCGACTGGTTCATTGGTTTACCTTTATATATAATCAGGCCGTAATACTATAATATAATATCATAATTTTGGCAAGTGGAGTAATTTCTGATTTATGGCAAAAAAGATTAAAAAAGCCGTTGTTCTGCTCAGCGGAGGGCTGGATTCCGCGACAACGCTGGTGATTGCTAAATCCAAAGGCTTTAAATGTTATGCCATGACCTTTCGTTATGGTCAGCGGCATGGTATCGAACTAAAAGCGGCCCAAAAAAACGCCAAGTTTTTTAAGGTTCAACATTTAATTGTCGATGTCAATCCTGCGGTGTTTCTCAATTCGGCACTTACCGACAAATCGATAAAAGTGCCGATAAACAGAAGAATCGACACATCGAAAATACCGGTTACTTATGTGCCTGCAAGGAACACAATATTTTTAAGTTATGCACTGGCGTTGGCGGAGTCGATTGGTGCGTTCGATATTTTCATCGGCGTAAACGCGACTGATTACAGCGGCTATCCAGATTGCAGACCTGAATACATCGATGCTTTTGAAAAAATGGCCAATCTTGCCACCGCTGCCGCCGTTCAGAAAAAAGGCAAATATAAAATTCATACTCCGATTATAAAAATGTCAAAATGCCAAATCATTAAAACCGGAATCCGTCTTGGCGTGGATTATTCAAAAACTCATAGTTGTTATAACCCGGACAAAGAAGGCAGGCCCTGCGGCAAATGCGATTCGTGCCGGCTCCGTCTCAATGGCTTTGAACAGGCAGGCCTTAAAGACCCGGTTAAATATAATATTACGTTATAGTTTTATTTTTTTTATCTCTGTGTTCTCTGTGAACTCTGTAGCTAATATGCAAAACGATAAAATAAACATTTCTGAAATCTTTTATTCGATTCAGGGTGAAGGTATCCTTGCAGGCAGACCGTCTGTATTTATAAGGCTCGCAGGCTGTCCGCTGCGATGCAGATTCTGCGATACGAAATACGCGATCGATTCGAAAGCGGGGAAGTTAAGGACGATTGAGAAAATAGTAAAGCAGGTTAAAAAATACAAAACGGATTATATCGTAATCACCGGCGGCGAGCCGATAATTTGTCCGCATTTACCAGTGCTTTGCAATGCGTTGAAAAAATACCATATCACAATTGAAACGGCAGGCATTAAATTCGTCCCCGGCCTCGAATGCGACCTTATGAGTATCAGTCCGAAACTTTCCAATGCTTATCCGAAAAATGCCAATAAAAAACAATACCTCAAAACCGATCAGTTGAAAAAACTTATGGATAATTACGCTTGCCAGTTCAAGTTCGTGATTGAAAAGGCAGGCGATGTCGACGAGGTCGAAAAAACACTGAGGAGTATAAGAATCGATCGGTCGGATGTTATGCTTATGCCGCAGGCGAAAAATCTGCCCGAATATTTGAAGAGAAGTTTTCTCATCGCTCGGCTGTGCAAAAAACATCATTTCGCATTTTCGCAAAGACTGCAAATTATGCTATGGCAAGGCGAAAAGGGAAAATAATTTTCATCCGTTTTTAATACAGATTCTTATTGAAACCTGTCGGTTTTATGCCTATAAATTAGGTAAGATTTTGTATGAAAATGGAGTTTTCGATTGAAGATAACGGATTTAAGACCTGTTAAGAGTGCACATCAGTATTTTGTGCCGATAGGTAACAAAAATATGGGAAAAAAGTCGCCATCGGAAGGTAAAAAATATCATTTTATCGGAATCGGGGGTGTTGGAACAAGCGCTCTTGCCGCCGTTTTAATGAAGGAAAAAGCGATTGTCAGCGGTTCGGATATGCAGGAATCTGTCCTGACCGACCGGCTGTCAGTCGATGGAGCCGCCGTAAAAATAGGCCACACCGCTACTAATTTGCCAAAAGAGGTGGATGGGGTAGTTATTTCAGCGGCCGTAAAAGACGACAATCCGGAGCTTTTGGAAGCTCGCCGCAGAAAGATAATGGTTTATAAATACGCCCAGATGCTCGGTTTGGTTATGGACCGGTATAAAGGGGTTGCAATTTCCGGCACTCACGGCAAAAGCACAACGACCGGCTGGCTGGTTTATGTATTGAAAAAGCTTGGTATCGAGCCCAATTTTGTCGTTGGTGCCGACATTACACAGCTTGGCTCATCGTCGGGTATAGGCAGCAGTGAAATTTTTGTCGCTGAAGCCTGTGAGTATGACAGGAGTTTTTTGAATC
This sequence comes from Phycisphaerae bacterium, assembly GCA_041652575.1. Lineage (NCBI taxonomy): Bacteria > Pseudomonadati > Planctomycetota > Phycisphaerae > Phycisphaerae bacterium. The sequence goes on from JBAZHC010000002.1 coordinate 92,701, forward strand.
TTCGTCCTCAGGTTGGGGTTATCTTAAATATTGAGCCGGACCATCTGGATTATTATTCAGACATTAACGAGATTGTTTCTGCCTTCGGTGATTTTGCCAATGGTATCAGGACTGACGGTGTGTTGATAGCCGGCGGTGAGGACAAAAACATTGCCAGGTTGCTTCCTGCCCTGAGGGACAGGCGTATTTTGACATTTGGTTTGAAGGACAGCTTTGATTATTCAGCGGCGCAGATTGCACAATTTCCAGACAGGACGGAGTTTACCTGTTTAATCAGGGGCAGAGAAGTCGGCAGAGCGGTTTTAAATCTTCCCGGCGAGCACAATGTAAGGAATGCTCTTGCTGTAATTGCCGCTGCTGATTCGCTGGGTCTCGATATTGGTGCGGTACTGGATGTTATGGGTGGTTTTGAGGGTATGGACAGACGGCTGATGAAAAAGGCCGAGATAAATGGTGTTACCATTTACGATGATTACGCTCATCATCCGACTGAGATAAAAGCGAGTTTAGCGGCTATGAGGCAGAAGTATGACGGCAGGAAGATTTTCTGTGTTTTCCAGCCGCATCAGTACAGCAGGACGCGGTTTTTGCTTAAGGATTTTGCCGAGAGTTTCAAACTTGCCGATATAACTATTGTGCCGGACATCTATTTTGTCAGGGATACGGAAAAAGCAAGGAATGAAGTTAATTCCGAAATGCTCGTAAATGCGATAAAACAGAAGGGCAGTGAAGCTGTTTTTATCGATTCTTTCGAAAAAATTTGCGAATTTCTCAAAAATAACGTAAAATCCGGCGATATTTTAATGACTATGGGAGCCGGTAATGTCTGGAAAGTTGCAGATGAATATATTCAATGGCTTAGAAAAAATAATTGAAAAAGACTATCCGCTGGGTGAAAGCACCTGGTTTGGTCTTGGCGGCAAGGCGGAATATTTTATTCGCCCCCAAAACGTTGACCAGCTTGCGGATGTCGTCAAACGCTGCGCCGAGAACAATATGCCGGTGCGGATTTTGGGATTCGGCTCGAATCTTCTTGTCCGTGACCAGGGCGTAAAAGGTGTCGTACTGAAACTCGACAGCGAAGCTTTCTGTAAAACAGGATATGATGAATTTTATCTTCGTGTCGGCGCCGGAGCGGATTTGAGTAAACTGGTGCTTGATTGTGTCCGAAAGGGCCTGGGCGGAATCGAGATACTTGCGGGCATACCGGGTTCTGTAGGCGGAGCGGTTAGGATGAATGCCGGCGGAAACTTCGGCGACTTCGGCTCGGCTATCGAATCAGTCACGCTGATGGATAATCAGGGCAATGTCTTTGAAAAGTCCAAGCCGGAGCTGTCTTTCGATTACAGGCAGACAAATATCACGGCCAAATTCATACTTGACGCGAAAGTAAAATTGTATGAAGCGGACCCTCAGCAGCTTCTGCGGACAGTAAAAGAAGTATGGATTTACAAGAAAAACACTCAGCCATTGAATACGAGAAACGCCGGCTGCGTTTTCAAGAATCCCAGAGGTATGGGCGCAGGGGCGATGATTGACCGTGCAGGACTGAAAGGCACGAAAGTCGGCGGCGCGGTTGTCAGTGAAAAACACGCTAATTTTATTATTGCTGAAAAAGGCTGCAAAAGCAGCGATGTTACTTCGCTGATTGAAACCGTTAAGAAAAAGGTAAAAGAAAAATTTGACGTTGAACTCGAACTTGAGATTGAAATCTGGTAAAGCATTTTTGGCATAATATAAATGGATTCGGAAAATACGGGCGGTTTAAAAGTTGCGGTTTTGATGGGGGCGGTTGGCGCGGAACGCCAGGTCAGTCTCCAGAGCGGAAAGTGTGTATCTGACGCCCTGAAAAAGACCGGAATGCTCGAAATAGTCGAGCACGATTTCCTGCCGGACAAACCCTGGATTCTCGACGACAAAAGCATAGACGTTTTCTTTCTCGTATTTCACGGCGAGTTCGGCGAAGGCGGCGATATGCAGGAAATCTGCGAACGAAAACATCTGCTTTTTACCGGCTGTGATTCGAAATCGAGCAGACTGGCGTTTGACAAAATAGCCTGCAAAAAAGCCTTCGAAAAGGCCAAACTGCCCACTCCGCAGGCGATAGAAATCAGGAAAGCCTCGGATTTTGCCGATATCGAATCAAAGCTGAAAGTTATGGGCGCAAAATTTGTAATTAAACCCATAAGACAGGGCAGCAGCGTCGGCGTTCAAATTGTCGAAAGTTTTAAGAAAGCAAAAGTTGCCGCCGAAGAATGCTTCGATGAATTCGGCGATTGTATGATAGAGCAGTTTATAAAGGGGAGGGAAATAACCGTAGGAATTCTCGAAGATAAAACTTTACCTGTTATTGAAATCAAAACCTCGCGGCCGTTTTATAATTATACCGCCAAATATGACGATAACGATACGCAGTATTTGTTCGATACCATACAGGATGTGCAGACATTGAACAGGATAAATGATACCGCCATGAGGAGTTTCAAGGCTCTCGGATGCAGGGATTTCAGCAGGGTCGATATGATTGTCAGCGATGACGGGACTCCTTATGTTATAGAGATAAATACGATTCCCGGCTTTACAACGCATTCGCTTTTACCCAAGGCCGCGGCAAAGGCCGGAATGGATATGAGCCGGTTATGTTCGAGAATAATACAAGCTGCACTGCAAAGGAAGGCCTGATTGGCAGAAAAAAATAAAAAGTCATGGTTCGGTTTCAAAAAGAAACTTACCAAAACCGAGAAAAAGGAACGGTCAAAAGCCGTTCGCAATACGATAATTATTTTTGTGGTTATCGCCGTATGCGTGGCTTTAACGGCAGGATTTATTTTTCTCGATAGATTCGTAAAGAAGGGTTTGAATTTCGGCAAACAGCCGCTCAGGCTCGAACTGGTTAATGTGCCGGACTGGGTAAGCCCGGCGCTTCAGCAGGAAATACTCGCGACTGCGGGCAAAGGCGGAGTTAAATTCAGTCTCAATGAAACAATAGCAAGACAGGTCGGCGATAATCTCCAAACTTTTGCCTGGCTGTATAATACCCAGGTAAGCATTGGCGCCGAATCCATAGTTGTAAAGGCCAACTACAGAGTACCGGTAGCTATGGTAAGAGCGGAAGACAAACAGTATTACATAGATTCTCAATTGATGGTTCTCGATTACATTCCGCTCAATAAACTTACAATTGTGGAGATAACAGGCGTTTCATCTCATCTGCTTACATCTCGTTCTGTCGGCACAAAATGGCAGAGTGACGATGTGGCCGCTGCAGTCGAATTAATTGAGCTTTTAGACAAGATGGATAAACAGGTTGAGCCGAACAAGCCTTTGCTCGCTGAGCTGAAGTCAATCGATATGAGCAATTTTAACGGCAGGCGAAGCACTTCTCAGGCGCACATTGTGTTTTACGCAAAGGACGGCACAGAAATAAGATGGGGCGCACAAAAGGGCCAGTGGCACAAAAATCTTGAGGCAAGAGATGAGGAGAAACTGGCGATTCTTTATAACACATATAAGGAACTCGGAACAATTCAGGTACGAGCCGCACAGAAGGGCAGTTTTATAGACCTGACCCGGCCGCAAAACCTTTCACTGCCGATTGACAGGTATTGAAAAGAGCCACAAACCTTCTTGGCATCGGCGAAAGAACACTCTACTGAAAAATAAAAGAATACAGTATTCAGTAGTTAACGAACAGTAATCAGGATTATATTTTTATATCCAGTTCAACCATTTCTGTAAGGTATCTCTGTTGGGAGGTTCTATCCCTTTTGTTATAGTGACCCAGTAATACTCATCTATTAACTTAAGCGTAGTAATTCTGTTTGAATTGTTCAATCCAAAGATATTTGGTAAATCGGACAATTGCACATTAGCAGCTTGACACTGTTCTAAAAGGTCTGGAATAATGTGGTCTCTTAAATACTTAATGAAGTTTATATACAATTGACCTGCATTTCCGCTAATCGGTTTTTCTTCTTCTTGTAATTTTTCCCGAATTGCTCCGTCCCAGAGAGGAAGAGATTTAGGTCTTAAAGCAAATAAAATCTTTGTTGCTCCAGTCATACCAAATGAGCGTTTATTCGGAGCATTACTTATAGGTTTCAAAAGTTCTTCATAGGCCAATCTTACCCCCTTCAAATGGTTATCGTTTAATTCCCAAATGTTTGTGTTTTCATCTGGCAATCTATCGCCATACTGTTTATGCCATTGTATTAGTTTTTCAGTTGCCGCTTCATCGGCATTTCTTGCGTTTCGCATGCGCCATTTTCTTAACCAATTAAGAAGATATTGTGAATGTCCTGGTTTTTCAATATTAAAATGGTCGCCTGTATTCCTCAAAAACTCCTCATAGGAACCGTCATCCATTTTGCTGAATATATATGATGTAAACGCCAATTCACCGACTCTCATAGTTTGTTCTCCTTAATTTTTCTCAACATTACTTAGGTTTTTGTTTGTGTTACTGTCTCCATATACCTAACAATTAGAATCAAAAGCCACTTTTCCCAGCTTCAACGACCCTGGCTTTAGCTTCGTTAGAAGCCGAGTATAATTTCTCATACATACTACTTAGTTCCTCAATAGAGGATAAGTCAATATAATCTAAGCTTTCAAATCTCCAACCAACTTTTCCAGCATTTGACCGATCTACAATCGTCCCATATTCATCCCTCATCGGTTTTATAATGAAAGCTGTTCCACTAAGAACTATAAGCTCATTGCCGCAACGCCATTCCATCAAAAAATCTGCATATTCTTCACCTTGCCTTTTGCTGGAATTTAATACATATTCTTCAACAATTGGTCTTTCATTAGAAGTTAATGGGATATACCAACGTTTTCCACCGTTACGGGAGGCAGCTAATACCGTTTCAACTTTGACATATAAAGAATCTTTTTTTAACGGGTAAAATTCTTCTGTCTCTTTGAAAGGATGACCCCAATTGGTATGCTTTGTTAGTAATGAAGGCCATGGAGTTTTTATAAAACGTTCTCCATATACATGTTCGTTAGATTTCTCATCTTGTTCATCATACGTATAACGAAGTGTCGGTGCCCCGTATTTGTCTGTGAGAAGTTTGCTTAAACCTTCTTTTGGATTGCCAACAAAGAATAACCTGATTAAGAAGCAAGTTGGTTCTTTTTGTTCAATGCTTTTAAGGTGGATAGAAATGCTTCTTATTCCTTGATAATCCATTTCGGCAGGGAAATTATCACATTTCAATAGAAACTGGGAGTTATAAGTGTCTGGAAAATCCTCAATGATTGGATAAATTCCAGGCATAGGCTCGTGCCCAAAAAATATTTCGAAAGATGCGGGTTCAACAAAATATTTTTCCCCTTTATATTCGTAACAAAAACCTTTTAGTTTACCTTCTTCTAACAATCTTAAAGCCTTTTCCTTTCTTGAAAGGGGAATTTTCCAAGCATCATATAGTACATTTATCTCGGATTGCAGGTTTTTCTTGAATGCATTTGAATCGACCTGTAGATAACCTTGGGAGATTTCAATTCCATTTTTTTCTAAGGCGGTCGCAATTTCCTGTAGCGTTCCTTTCATGGGAACACCAAACACTGTTATATTATTGCATTCGGCGGCAGTTTGAACAATCTCTTCTTGTGGTTTTGGATTTTTCTCGTTAAGAGATTGTTCCTGCACTGGGCCATTCTGCTGATTTTTTAAAGCGGCACGTTCGGCAAGTAGCGTTTTAATTTTTTCGATTGCGACCTTCGCTTTTTTCCGGACGTTTTCATCAACGTCTTTATGAACTACTTTTTCTAAAATCGGCAATACTTCATTAGACTGCTCTATCATGTTGCCAAGAGCTTCAACCGCATATTCCCGTGTTTGTGTGTCCCATTCTTTAAGAAGCTTTTCTAATACGGGAATGGCATCTGAACCTGTTTGTCCCATTTCTCGAATTGCTCTGGTCGCATACCGTTTCTGATAGTTATTGTTCCCTTTCATGGCATCAATCAATTCTGGCACAGCAGGTTTGCCAATTTTTGCAAGGGCATTTGATGCGTCTTTTGCTTTCTCCTTATTGCCGAGGTCTTTAATCAAGGATGAAATATCAGATGCCAGTGCCGATGTTGAAACAATAAAAGCTACTGTGAGAAAAGATATTACTATAAACTTCCGCATAATTGTACCTCCATCGTATATCTCGACCTTTGACGTAACATAAAAGCAAGGCAAATACAAGAAATAATATAGAATTCGTGTTTATTTGTGTTCATTCTCCGTTAGGAGTCCCAAGGACGTGGTTCTCTGCTTTTCGCCATTTCGGCATCTGGTCAATTGTAATCTTTTTCCATAATCCGGCTTTTGTCTCTTTTGCCTGTTTTTCAAGTTCTATATATTTTTTGTAATAACTATGCGGGAATCGTGTATCGGCATAAGCAAAACCGTTTAAAACCAGCTCCTCATTTAAAATTCTTCCGTCAGGAAGCCGTATATGGCCAAGAAGTCTGTGATATTTATCACGAGGCTTTGAAAGTTTGTCCATAATAACAGTAACATTTTTACCGAGAACCATATCTTTTGTAAATTGAGAAGCCTCGGGGCCGAAGTACATTACAGGCGTATATGGACTTTTTGTTTCAGGGGTATCGACGCCAAGCAGACGAATTCTTGTGTGCGGAAAATTCGCGTCTGGAATATTGATATCGATAGTGTCGCCGTCAACGACCTTTACCACGATAAAACTTTTTCCATCGTATTTATCCCAGTCGTTCGCATCTGCTGTTTGGGTCGGTACGGAAGTTTTGACAAAGGGGTGAAAAGTGCGGTCGAGCAATACGACTGTCGAAAGCAATAAAAAAGCCGACAGCGTCAGTATGTTCTTTCGCAATCGGCTTTGTGCGTATTTTATTTTTTTGTTCTTCATATTAGCCACTAAGACACGAAGGCACGAAGAAAAAATAATTATATATTAAAAACTTAGTGTCTTTGTGCCTTTGTGGCTATTTTTATTTTACATAACTGCGTTTGTTTACCGGTTTATCGAGCTCGAAAGTTTTGCATATACTAATCAGGGCCTTATCGCCCTGGTCCTTGTCAACGATGCAGCTAATGCGGATTTCGCTTGTTGTTATCGAGTCGATATTGATTTTTTCCTTTGCCAGTGTGCTGAACATCATATTCGCGACGCCGTAATGAGTTCTCATTCCAACACCTATTATGGAAACCTCGGCAATGTCGTCACGGTAGAAAACATTCTCGCAGCCGACTTTATCTTTGATTTCCTGAACGGCTTTTTTGGCGTCGTTAAAATCGTTCTTGCTTACGGTGAAAGAGATATTAGCCTTTTGCTTGCTGACTTCGGTCTGAATGATGTCATTGACGCTGACCCTGGCCGAGGCGAGATGTGCGAAAACTTTTGCCGCGTTGCCGGGTTTGTTATTAACACCAATCATGCTTACTTTAGCAAGATTTTTTTCAATTGTCGCGCCTGATACAAGTATACCTTCCATTTGTGGGACCTCATGAGTAATTAAAGTTCCTTTTTTATCTGACATACTGCTTCTGACATGTATGGTTACATTATATTTTTTGCCGAACTCGATTGACCGGCCGTGCATAACTCCCGCACCGAGACTTGCCATTTCGAGAACTTCGTCATAGCTGATTTGTTCGAGCTTGACGGCCTCCTTGAAAATCCGCGGGTCGGTCGTGTAAACGCCGTCAACGTCGGTGTAGATGTCGCAGGTGTCGGCTTTCAGTGCCGCGGCCAGTGCAACGGCGCTCGTATCCGAGCCGCCTCTTCCGAGCGTTGTGATATCCTCGTTTTCATCGACTCCCTGGAATCCCGCGACGATGACGATATTGCCCTGGTCCAGATATTTTTTCATTCTCTTTGTGTCGATACTCTTGATTCTTGCCTTTGTATGGACGCTGTCGGTAATCATTCGGATTTGTGCGCCGGTAAAGCTTATCGCCTTATAGCCCATTCCTTCGATTGCCATCGCCACAAGCGAAACAGTTTGCTGTTCACCTGTGCTCAAAAGCTGGTCCATCTCGCGTTTTGGCGGGTTTGGATTGACCTCGAGAGCGTCGGCAATCAGTACGTCAGTCTGCTTGCCGCGTGCCGAAGCGACCATAACAACCTGTTTTCCCTGCTTGAACTCATTGATAGCTCTTTGAGCGGCTTTTTTGATTTTTTCCGCGTTTGCTACCGATGTTCCGCCGAATTTCTGTACAACGATTTCGTGTTTTTTGCTCATAAACGTCTCTGAATGTTAACTCTTTAAAAAATATTCCATCAGTTCATAACCTTTTTCAATCTTCAGTCCCGACATAGCCGCGTACGCTTCGCTGAAGGGATTGTCCAATATGGGAGTAATTCCTGTTCCTGCCATCGCAAAAGGTACAGGCTGACCTGAATGCGCCTGCGATTTACACGGCGTCAGGTGGTCGGGCATTACAAGTATCCGCCAGCTTTCGTATTTTTGCAGGGCCTGATATACTGGACCGACTATATATCTGTCAATACGTTCCACAGCTTTTTTCTTCAATTCAGCATTTCCCGCGTGGCCCGCTTCGTCAGGGCCTTCGATATGTACAAGAACTATATCGTATTTATCGAAAGCTTTTATCGCGGCCTCTGCCTTGCCTTTGTAATTCGTATCCGCAAAACCCGTTGCTCCTTCTACCTTGATAAGGTCAAAGCCTATCAGTTTTGCAAGTCCTCTGACAAGGTCAACGGCCGTTATCGCTGCGCCTTTAATACCGAACCTGCTCTCGAAACTGTCCATCGCGGCCTTTTTGCCCTGACCCCAAAGCCAGATGGAACTTACTGGATTTTCGCCCAAATCGCGCCGAATTTTATTGATTTCGTGGTCGGCAAGAAGCTGTTTGGATTTTGCCATAAGGGTAACAATCAGCTCGGCGTTTTTGCCGCGGGGCAAATTCTTGGCTACCTGCTGACCTATTATGTCGTGCGGCGGTTCGGTATAAACGTCGAAGTCCATATCTTTTATTACGCAAATATGTCTGTAGCTGACGCCCGGGTAAAATTTGATGTTTTTACTGCCGAGCGCTTTGTTTAAATCTTCGATTATCTTTGCGCCTTCGGCGCTGGATATATGCCCGGCGCTGTGGTCGGCCATTTTTTCATCTGCGATTGTTACGAGGTTGCATCTGAATACCCAGTCTGTCGGCTCGAGCGGGATATTCATTGCGACGGCTTCTATCGGCGCTCTGCCGGTATAATATCTTTGTGCGTCATAGCCCAGCAGTCCCATTATCGCGACATCGCTGCCCGGAGACATTTTTTCCGGTATTGTACGAGCTAATCCTTCTCTGCCGGTCTGGCATATCTTGTCGATGTTTGGAATCTCGGCAGCTTCGAATATTGTCTTGCCGCCAAACTGCTCGATAGACTCATCGGCCGCTCCGTCAGGGATTATTATCGCGTACTTGGTCAATCGCTGTCCTCCGGTATATCGACTATTCTTATGCAGACCGGCTTATCTTTTACTATTTCAAGTTTTGCCAAATCTGCAAGTGCCGCTGTTATTCTTTTCTGCTGCGTTTGATGAGTTATCACAATAGCAGGTACCATATTATTGTGATTATGCTCTTCGTGCTGAAGAACACCTGAAAGACTTATCTCGTGATTAGCCAGTATCGTGCAGATTTGAGCGAACACGCCGGGCTTGTCTGAAACCTTGAGTTTTATATAAAACCTGCTGATGAGGTCGTCTATTTTGCCGAAAGAAGAATTAATTTTATTTCTCGGCTCAAGTGTCAGGTGTTTGAAAAGTTTTTTGGAATTGCCCATCGCCACTTCGATAATATCGGCTGCGACAGCCGAAGCGGTAGGCATCATACCTGCTCCGCGGCCGTAGAACATTACCTGACCCACTGCGTGGCCGAATACGCTCACGGCATTGAAGGGGCCGTCGACTCTCGCAAGTGCGTTCTCGCTGGATATAAAGGACGGATGAACACGCAGGAAAACTTTGCCGTCGCCGGTCTTTTGGCCGATTGCGAGAAGTTTCAGGGTATAGCCCATCTCTCTGCCGTAACGGATATCGACTATATCGATGTTTTCAATGCCTTCGACGAAAATGTCGCTGGGCAGAATTTCGCAGCCGAAACTTATTGACGCCAGAATCGCAAGCTTATGTGCGCTGTCGCCGCCGCTGATGTCAAGCGTGGGGTCCGCCTCGGCGTAGCCCTTATCCTGGGCCTGTTTCAGTGCCGCCTTAAAGCTCTCGTTCTTCTTTGTCATATTCGAGAGAATATAATTGCAGGTTCCGTTTACTATTCCGTAAATTGCCTTTATCCTGTTGGCCGCCAGTCCTGTTCTGATGGCTGAGATAATCGGTATTCCGCCGGCGCAGCTCGCTTCGAAAGCGATACACCTATCGGCTTTGTGCGCAGCGGCATAAAGTTCGTTGCCGTGCTCGGCCAGCAGTGCCTTATTGGCGGTAACGACATCTTTGCCGGCGGCGAGCATTTTCATCTGGATTTCTTTGGCAATCTTTGTCCCGCCGACAAGTTCGATTGCGATTTGAATGTCCTTGTCGTTAAGCAGGCTGTTTAAATCGCTGGTAAGAATTCCTGCAGGCAGTTTTACGGGCCGCTCTTTTTTCGTGTCAACGTCCACAACCCTGGTAAGCTCGAGTCTTATGCCGGTTCTTGCCTCGATGTAGTCTGAATCCTCAAGCAGAATCTTCGCAACTCCGCTGCCCACTGTGCCGAAGCCGACTATTCCTATTTTTATAGTTTTTTCAGACATTGTTCAATCCCTGTGAAAACAGCAAATTATCGTAAAAAGGCCGAATAGGCAAGAAAAATCAAGTTGTTGTTCAGATATTCAGCAGCAGAGGCTCAGCGTTCAAAAGTTTCTGAAAATTCTGGTCATTTACAAATGCCGCAGGGCCTTTTGAGTTGTATTTGGTAAGCATTTTAATTGCCGCCTTGAACTTTCTTTCGAGCGGAGCGATAAGATTCAGGTTCTCCGTTTCCAGCTGGTACGCGCAGAGGGTAAGCCTTTCTATCAGTGGAATTTCCTTTTCAGCGTTTCTGGAAAGTCTGTAGCCATGTTTGAAACTCGAAAGCATCAGCGGCTCATTTGACCCATAAAGCGGGTCGATGGTGAGCGGGAAGCCGGCGTGCTGAAAATGTACCCTTATCTGGTGAGTTCTGCCTGTTTGCGGCCGGACGGCAAGCAGGCTTACGCTCCCGAAATCGGCCAAAAGTTCCCATACGGTTTTGGAGTCTTTTCCGTTTTTAGCGTCAACTTCCATCTTTCGCGGGTCTTTTTTGCTTTCCGCGATAGGGGCGTCTATTTCGCCTGTTAAACCTTCAGGCGCCCCTGCCGCCAGAGCGAGATATGTTTTTTTGACCTTTGATTTCTCGAACAGGCCGCAATAATGAGTCTGTGCCTCTTTGTTTTTGGCCAGTATCATTATGCCGCTTGTATCCTTGTCCAGCCGATGAATAATCCTTAAATCATCTTCGTCGATTTCTTTGTGTAATACTTTGATAAGGTCGTCCAGACCGCTCCGGTCGTGCGTAACGCTCAGACCGGCCGGTTTGTTGACGGCGATAATATCCTTGTCCTGATAGATAATTTCTATTTTATTTGATGCCATAGTATGAATAAAATATACTATTTATGCTGATTTATCTACAATAACTGAACAAATTTTTGGTTATATCCGTAAATAATTAAATAAACTTTTCATAGCAATTCGGTTCTACTTTTAACAGATTTGCAAATTTTGTGTCTGTAAGTTTTTGAAAGGAAAAGAGTTATGAAGCACAGGAAAGCCCTCGCACTTATTTTAACCCTTGCAATTATTTTTGCCTCGGCTGCGATTTGTCCGGCCGAACCTGATAAAAAATCAGATATTGAAACCCTGCGGAATACCGGCGAAGTTTTTGCTGATATTGCCGCAAAGGTTGGCCCCGCGGTGGTTTTCGTAAGTGTTAAGCAGGAATATACCCAGCGGAGGCCGGATATGTTTTTTGGTGACCCGTTCGAGCAGTTTCAGAATGATGAATTTTTCCAAAGGTTTTTCGGCCGGCAGTTTCAGCAGCGGCGTCAGCAACAGCAGCAGCCTCGGGAAAGAAAACAAATCCGTCGTGGTCAGGGCTCAGGTTTTATAATCACAGCCGATGGTTATATTCTTACCAATAATCACGTTGTCAAGGACGCCAACGAAATAATGGTAAAACTTTCCGATGACAGGGAATTACCGGCAAAGGTAATCGGTACAGACCCCGAAACCGATGTCGCTGTAATTAAAATTGACGCTAACGATTTGCCGACAGTCGAAATGGGTGATTCGGATAAGCTTAAGGTAGGCGAGTGGGTGCTTGCAATCGGCAATCCGTTCGGCCTGAGTCATACGGTAACATCAGGTATAGTTTCGGCCAAGGGCAGAAGCGGCCTGAGGTTTGCCGATTCGGAACTGGCGTATCAGAATTTTATACAAACAGATGCCGCCATTAATTTCGGCAACTCCGGCGGACCTTTGATTAATATCGATGGACAAGTCATAGGAATCAATTCAGCGATATACAGCCAGAGCGGAGGTTATTCAGGTATTGGTTTTGCCATCCCAATCAATATGGCTAAATATGTCTATGAACAGCTTAAAGAGGGAGGAAAGGTCACTCGCGGCTATATAGGCATTTATGGTAAAAATGTCACTCCTGAAATGGCCGAACTGCTTGGCGCAAAAGGTCATAAAGGCGTAGTGGTTGATAATGTCGTAAAGGATAGTCCCGCCGAAAAGGCACAGCTTCAGCAGGGCGACATTATTATAAAGAAAGATGGAAAGAAAATTGACGACTGGGACAATTTCAGGAATGAAGTTGCAAAGATACAGCCTGGCACGAAAATAATACTTACTGTTATCAGGGACGGCAAAGAAAAGGATTTTACAGTTGAGCTTGAGGCCAGAAAGACAGAAACCGCTTCTGCCGAATCGCAGGAAGAATCAGCAGACAAACTCGGCATAACAGTGCAGGATTTGACGCCGGAAATTGCTCAGCAGTTTGGTTATAAAGATGAGCAGTCAGGCGTTATTGTAGCCGGGGTACAGGTCGGTTCGCCTGCTGAAGAGGCTCAGATTACTGTCGGAACACTAATACTTGAGGTTAATCGCCAAAAAGTACAGGATGCGGATAATTTCTGGGAACTGATTAAAAAAGCCGGAAATACTGTTCTGCTTTATGTTCAGCAAGAGGAATACTCGAGATATATAGTAATAAAACTCAGCGGAAAATAATCTCTAACATCAGGCCGGATGTTTATTTTAGAAACGTCCGGCCTGATAATTTTATCTCATCGAAACCGGCGGACCGAGAATTTCCTGATACAAAATCGCAGAACGCAGGTCCTGTGGAGAATTTAAATGTATCAGAATATTTCCAGTCTCACTTGTTTGTTTGCCGGATTTTACAGGCTGTTTCGCATGGCTGATATGACTTGCAGAAGGTGTTTCGGCAGCAGTCATATTTTGCTGCGGTACAGGTTTCGGTCTTTTGACCTCTGCCCGGCGAACAAGCCTTTGCACCGGAACGGGCTCGCTTTCAACTTTTTCTGCCATAATAGGCGGCGGTTCGGGTATGCCGAAAGCCGCCCTGATTTGTGTGATTTTTTCCGCTCTTAATTGTTCAATAGTTTTATAATCCCCGCGTGCAGGAACGTATTTCCCACGTCCGCCGGTCAGAGAAACAGGCCTTTGATGTTTTTCCTCATTCTGCCGGGGCTTTTGTTCCGCCATTGTTTTTGCACCGCTTATGCCGCGGACTATAGCCTTTAAGATGCTGAAGCCGACTATTGCCGCTATGACAACAAACTGTATCCAGACTTCGTTGCCTGGTTTTCCGGCTGCGAGCCCCGTTAGAGGCAAGGCGCTAAGGTCGCCTGACGACCACCAAAGATGTCCAGCCTCTAACGGGGCGAGTATATTTTCAAATAAGGAATACATTTATTCTCAGCTTAAAATTTTATTGTTCTTTTTTCGGCGGCTTTGAGATTGAATCTCTCATAGTCGTATCAGCCATAATATTTTTCATTTTATAATAGTCCATTATGCCCATATTGCCTTTTCTAAAAGCCTCGGCCATTGCAAGCGGCACCTCCGCTTCGGCAAGAACTACCTTCGCGTGATTTTCCTGAACCAGCGCTTTCATTTCCTGTTCGCGGGCAACGGCCATTGCACGGCGTTTTTCAGCCTCAGCCTGTGCCCTGGCAAGGTCTGCCTTGGCCTGGTCGGCCTGAAGCTTTGCGCCGATGTTATCGCCTACGTCGATATCTGCGATATCAATCGAGAGAATTTCAAATGCCGTACCGGCATCAAGGCTCTTGGCAAGAACCTGCTTGGAAATGTTATCGGGATTTTCAAGAACGCTTTTGTGAGATATCGCGCTGCCTATTGTTGTTACGATACCCTCGCCGACGCGTGCGATAATGGTTGGTTCTGTCGCACCGCCGATAAGACGCTGAAGGTTTGTACGAACCGTTACGCGTGCCTTTGCCCTTAGCTGGATACCGTCCTGAGAAACAGCGTCAATGGTTTCCCTGCCTTTTCCGGGATCAGGGCAGTCGATAACCTTTGGGTTAACCGAAGTCTGAACGGCATCGAGAATATCTCTGCCTGCAAGGTCGATTGCTGTGGCGACCTTGAAGGTCAAATTCAAATTTGCCCTGTCGGCGGCAATTAATGCACGAACGACGTTTTCAACTCGGCCGCCTGCAAGATAATGGCTTTCGAGGTCGCGGCGGGTCAAATCAAGACCTGCCTGAATCGCCATAATTCGTGCGCTGACGATTCTGCTGGCGTTAACCTTCCGCAGTGTCATTCCGATAAGTTCGCCGATTGCGACTGGTGCGCCGGACAATCTTGCCTGCAGCCACAGCCGGCCGTAAGCCAGTACCAGCAAACCGAAAATAAATATAAGTACCAGAATAATTATCAGGCCTATACCCGATACTGCCTTTGGCATTTCAGCAAGAATAAAGAGATTCGAGATTGTCATTTTAAAATCCTTTCATTAAGAATTTTCTATTTCCCTGACTGTTAATTGTGTACCTTCTACTTTTATAACCTCAACGGTTTTTCCTTTCTCAACATAACCGGTTTCTGCGACACATTCAAGTCTTGTTCCCGCAAAATCGCACATTCCTACCGGCCTGAGCATGGTTATCGCTTTGGCTTTTTGGCCCAAAAGGGCTTCGAGCTGGTCGGTGTCGGATATTGCGTCGCCTTTTTGTCTTTTGGGGCCGTCCAGTGAAACTGATTTGCCGAACCGGGTTTTCGGAAATATTTTATAAGCAAAGACCAGCGTGGCCGGTATCATAATCACAGCGACTATTATGCCGCACCAGCCGGCTGTGGGATTGAGCTTGAAGAAAATTACGATGCCGCCGATGAGCGAAGTAATGGCACAGAGAGTAATCAGGCCGAAACTGGGCACAAAAACTTCCGCTACGAGCAAAACGGCACAGAGCAAAAACAAAAAAATCGCTAAAAATATCCACCAGAACATTTTTTATTCCTCAATCTTCCTGACTACAACTTTATTGCCTTGAATTTGTATGATTTTTATTTTCTGACCTTTTTCGATGAATTCACCCTCGGCGACGACATCGACGACAGCATCTTCAAATCGTGCCTGACCTGCCGGCCTTAATTTTGTAATTGCGATTCCCATATTGCCGGCTTTCAGTTCGCCGCTCTTTTGCGGCGGGGCGGTTATATCCGCTTCCATTTTAGGCCCGGCCATGGCAGGAGCAAGGATAAGGCCTTTAAACGGGCCGGTCTTCGGCAGAAATTTGGCCAATATATAAGCTATGACAATAAAACCAATAAAACCAATCGAAAAGCCCCATGCACCGTTTGATAAAATCTGCCATTGAACGTCATTGAAATCGCTTTTTGGCCAGGGCAGTTCATCCGGTCTGTTTGGAATCAGGACTGCGAAAAGACCTATTATGATAAATAAAATTCCCAGTACGCCTGTTATGCCGAAGCCGGGAATAATAAAAATTTCAGTTGCCAGCAGGATAATGCCGATTGCGAAAACCGCGATTTCCCACCACGTCGCAAGGCCGGTCAGATACCTGCTGCCGAAAATTATCGCGAAACAAATCACCGCTACGAACCCAGGCAGACCAATGCCGGGCGTTTTCAATTCGATATAAATGCCGAGAAGCCCGACCATAAAAAGAATACCCGTAAGGGTGGGATGATTAAGCAGTCTGACAAGCTGTTCGGACCAGTTCGGTTCCAGCCGGATAATATTCGGTGAAAATTTTACGTTATCGCGAATCCCGAGAAAAGTCATCGCTTCATTTATATCGGTTGCCACCATTCTTGCGATGCCGTATTCCTGCGCTTTTGCCGCCGTAAGCGTCAGGATTTCATTTTCATTGTCTATGAGTTCTTTTGCTTTCAGGTCATAAAGACGGTTGTCTTTGGGCAGTTTTTCATCCTCATAGAATTCACAGAGTCCTGTTTTTGTGTTTTCTACCCGCCATACTTTTTTATGTCTGCTTACCATCGCCTCGAGCAGGGCGACAGGATAATTGTTAGCCTGTGCCGCTCGCTGGAACGTTGCTCGTACGAAGCTTTCCGTTTTTTCTCGTTCTACATCTCCCAAAGGCTCGCCGCCCATCTGGATTGGAGCGCAGTCGCCGATTGTGGTATTTTCCCTCATTATTATGTCTTGGCAGGAAACGCTTATCATCGCTCCGGCGCTTATTGCCTCGGTGTTAATATAGGCGACTGTCTTTGCTTTTTGCGATAGTTCAAGAATGAGATATTTTGATATATCGTCTGCGCTTTTGACAAGACCGCCGTAAGTTTCTATTTCAAGAATGATATAGTTTGCGCCCATTTCAAGAGCTGTATTTGCCCGCCGTTTTATGGAAGCGTACAGACCATCGTCAATCAGGCCGTTGCAGGTAATCACCGCAGCGGTTGCTTCGGGCAGGTCAACAGGAATGATAATGTTAGACTCGGCGGCAATAGCCGGCTCCGCCTTCGCTAAAACTTCGGTGGACAGGAAACAAACCACACATAACAGAAAAATGAAGAATTTTGTCTGCATACTATGATTTTATCCGCGCAAAGGCAGGCAGGCAAGAGGAATTTATCAGACGAGTTTTCTTAAAATATCGATGCCTTGCTTAATTTTGTCATTGGTCGTGGTATAGCAAAGACGGAAATGCGTGTTTTTTTCGCTGAAAACACAGCCGGGAATAATCAGCAGATTATTTTTAATCGCCTTTTCGACAAATTCGGTTCCTGTGCCTTTAGGAGACTTTATAAAGGTATAAAAAGCGCCGGCAGGCTTTATCATTTCGAATTTGTCCTTCAGGCCTTCGTACATAATGTCGCGTTTGGCTTTGTAGCCTGCGATAAGGTCGCTTATGTCATAATCAAGGGCCGCAAGTGCTGCTTGCTGGAATGGGGCAGGGGCACAGACAAAAGTATATTGCTGAATTTTCGTCATTTCCTCGATTATCGGTTTCAGATGCTGCGGTGCGGCTACATACGCCAGCCGCCAGCCGGTCATAGCGTAAGACTTGCTGAAACCTTTCATAAGAATTGTGTTTGGATAGATTGAAGCTATGCTCGGATATTCCGAGTCGTAGCAGAATTTATCATAAATCTCGTCAGAGAGAATCAGCGTTTCGTTTTTAGCGGCGATTTCAGCAAGCTGTTTAAGTTCGTTTTGCGAATAGACCGAGCCGGTAGGATTGCATGGTGAATTTATGACAATCAATTTTGTTTTGCTCGTGATTTTGTCGGTGATTTTTTCCGGATGTAGTCTGAAGTCAGGATACGTATCTATAAATACGCATTTTCCGCCGAGCAGATTTACGAGATGTTTATACATCACGAAATAGGGGTCAGGGATTATCACCTCGTCGCCGGGATTAATCAGGCTCATAAAAGCAAGCAGCAATCCGCCGCTGACGCCGCTGGCGAAAAGAACGGATGGATTTTGCCATTTGAACTGTGCGGTAATCTGTCCGGCTATTTTTGCACAAAGCGCCGGGTCACCGCCCGTTTGGGTGTATTTATTTTTGCCGTGTTTTATTGCATCAATAGCGACCTGCCTTAGCGGCTCGGGAACGTCGAAATCCGGCTGGCCGATTGAAAAATTAACCGGGTCCTTCATAGAAGCGGCAAGATTGAAAATTTTTCTTATGCCGCTCGCGTCTATAAGAGCCGTTCTGTCTGCAAGATACTTCACGGAAAACTATTTCTTTCCGCCTGCTGGTTTGGCTGCAGGGGCGGCTTTGCCCGCCGGAGCTGCTTTACCGGCTGGTGCGGCGCCTTTGCCTGCTGCGGCTGGTGCACCGGCTGCCGGTGCCGCTGCGCCTTCTACGGCTGCTGCTGCCTTCTTGGGCTCTTTCTTAACCGCGGCAACTTTCCTGTTGGCTACCTTGGCCAGACCGAAGAGGCTGTTGCCTTCTTCCCACTTTTCTTCGTCTTTGAGCCGTTTAAGTCTCTCTGTACGCGTAAGTACGTTACGGTGCCTTACAAGAGCACCTTTAAGTTTAAGTGAACGATCAATTGACATAGAAAAAACTCCTGAAAATTTAATTCATCTTCATAGCGTAAACATCCTGGAACGGCTTTGTTCCAAAGGATTCGAATCCCGAACCGGCAGGAGGCTTATAATTGGCCCCGACGGACATAATCTTTCTTTTCATTTCATATCCGTCTGTACCGGATTTATCGATACCATCAAAACGGTTCTGCGTTACCAGCAGGTAACGGGAACCTCTTTTTATTATTTCTGTCGCTATACCAAACTGAGCGAAATACTGTTTTACCGGCTCCAGATGAGAACTCAATGGATAGCTGGTTATTACAATAACATTATCGCCCATCGGCTCAACCATTTTGGGCGGATTTTGCGCCGTTACATTTCTTTCGGCTGCTGCCGGCTTTACTGAGTCAGGCACAATTTCGACAGGTCTGGATACTGTCGTTACCGGTTTGGAAACATTTGTTTCCGGCGACTTTCCTGGCGAATAAATCTGGCCCAGTCTGAAGAACACCATCAGTATCGCAAAAAAAGCCAGAACAGCTATTCCTGCGACCTGCCACGAAAAACACAACTCTATCCGGTCGGGATAAACTCTTACCGGTTTTGGCTTGCCGGTCCAGACGAATTCGGGCTTGTTTTTAACAGTATCTGTCTTAACGGCCTCTGCCTGCACTGGAACAGATACAGAAGCCGGAACAGGTTTTTCTACCTGTGAAACAGCTTCCGGTTTTTCTTCCTGCTGCTTTTGAATAGGTGCGTTTACTACGCCTATTCTTTCCAGAGCTTTTTGCTGCGCGTTTTTAAACCGCGTTTTATTTATAAGCTCATAAAGAGCAACATGTTTAAGATTTCGGGCCATATTTCCTCCCGATTTATCGGGATTACCGGCTTAATAATTATTTTGCCAAAACAATAGAGAGCAAGAGGATAACCTATTTTCAGGCATCTTTCAACAGGAAAAATTCGAGTTCCGCAGCTAATTCAGGCCTGTAAATGGGAAATTTTGAAATTTTCTTGACAATAGCGGTAATCTGAACTATTAAAACCTCTCAAGAATTTTGAATTAACTGGCGATTTTTTGCCGCAAAAGGCGATTTTACTCGCCCGATTATTGAAACAAAGAGCGATTTTGCCGCAGTTATCAGTGCCAAAAGCTGGTAATCAGGGGGATTGGTCTTTGTTGTTTTTTCCTATCCTTAACTGGAGTAAATCAGATGTTACCGGTAAAAAAGAAAAGTAAAACGAGAACAGGGTCTAAAAGAAGTCATCACGCGTTAAAAGCCGTGAATCTTTCGGTATGCAAAAAATGCAGCAGTCCGAAATTGCCCCATGCCGCCTGCGCCAACTGCGGATATGTTAATCCGAAAATCACTCTCAAGCTTGCCAAAAAAGAGGAGGCATAGCTAACAATGAGGATAGCTATTGACGCCATGGGTGGCGATTATGCACCTGATGAAATCCTCAACGGTGCTCTTGAGTCGATAGAGATACTCGACAAAGGCGATACTATAATTCTTCTCGGTCCCGCCGAAGTTATCGAATCCAAACTTGGAGCAAAGACCATCAGTAAATACGCTGATGTCATAAAAATCGTCAATGCGCCTGAAATTATAGGAATGGATGAATCGCCTGTTGACGCCCTCAGGAAAAAACGCAACAGCTCCATATCCATTATGACTAAACTTGCTGCCGACGGCGAGGCTGACGCGGTTATCTCTGCCGGCAACACCGGCGCCTGCGTCGCGGCCTGTCAAATGAGAATGCGAAACATCGAAGGAGTGCACAGACCCGGAATCGCTGTCGTTTTCCCGACTTTCGAGGGGCCTGTTACTATGTGCGATGTCGGCGCAAATATCGCCTGCAAGCCGATTAACTTTTATCAATACGCTGTAATGGCATCTATGTATTCGAGAAATCTCCTCGGCATCGAGAGCCCGCGAGTCGGAATTATGAGTATCGGCGAGGAAGAGGCCAAGGGAAATGAAATTGTAAAAAAAGCCAGGGAGCTTATCAGGAGCGACCCGAAAATCAATTTTATCGGCAATATTGAGGGCCGCGATATATTCAAAGGCAAATGCGATGTCGCGATATGCGACGGATTTGTCGGAAATGTAGTACTTAAGCTTACCGAAGGTCTGGTTGACGGCCTTTTCAAGGTTATAAAGCACGAAATTAAGCAGCAGTCATTTCTACTTGCACTGAAGTTCAAATCTGTAATGATGAAGATGTACCAGAAATACGATTACCACGAGTACGGCGGAGCGCTGCTGTTAGGCGTGAATGGTACATCGGTTATATGCCACGGCTCAAGCAAGGCCAGAACCATAAAAAATGCTGTTATAGCATCTCGAAAATTTCACAATATGGGAATAAACGCGAAAATTAAGGAATATCTGGCAACTACAACTGTTAAGGGCGCCGATGAGTAGCACAAAAACGAGTTTAGATTCCGCCTTTCGGGCTGTTATTGCGGGGACAGGTTCCTGCATACCCCAAAAGCAGCTTACAAACGAAGACCTTACAAAAATGGTCGATACCAACGATGAATGGATTACAACCAGGACCGGAATAAAGGTTCGTCATATTGCCGCTGAAAATGAAACAACGGCTACCCTGGCCTTTGAGGCCGCTAAGAAAGCAATTCAAAAGGCCGATATTGCTGCTGAAGATATTGAGATGATTATCGTGGCGACGATAACTCCCGAAATGGTATTTCCATCGACGGCCTGTTTCGTACAGAATATGCTCGGTGCGAAAAAAGCATGGGCTTTCGATATTTCAGCCGCCTGCAGCGGGTTTGTTTATGCACTTAGTATCGCGCAGAATTTCGTGATAAACGGAAGATACGACAATGTCCTTGTCATAGGCGTTGAAACGCTGAGCAAAATCACCAACTACAAGGACAGGGCAAGCTGTATCCTTTTCGGTGATGGAGCCGGCGCCGCTGTTATAAAAAGAGGCGATAAAAATGGTCCAAAGGGAATCTTCTACAGTACTTCAGGCTCGGACGGTTCAGGCTGGACTTCGTTAAATTGCCCCGCTTATGGAAGCAGACATCCTGTTGGAAAGCCGCTGGAGAATCCAGATTCTGTCTATATGCATATTAACGGCAGAGAAGTTTATCAGCTTGCGGTCAGGAAAATTATTGAAACCGTTGACGACTGCATGACAAATTGCGGCATATCTACAAGCGATGTGGATTTGTTTATTCCTCACCAGATGAACGCAAGAATAATTGAGTCTGTCGCGAAAAGGCTCGCTCTTGCCGACGAAAAGGTATTCATAAATATCGATAAATACGGCAACACCTCGGCAGCCTCTATACCCATCGCTCTTGACGAGTGCATGCAGCAGGGCAGAATTAAAAAGGGTGATATTGTTCTGTTTGTCGCTTTCGGCGGCGGGTTAACATGGGGCGCTAACGTAATTGAATTCTGATATAAAAATTAAATTGGTTTCGTTGTCGGTATGGGTATCGGTAACGTCACGTGAAACGGTAATTGGTGTTGGTAACCGGCGCAAATTTTTGGAGTTTGCAGGTTCAGGCGGTGGAACAGAAAAAATATAGCAGTTTTAATGACTTGGAGGTTTATCGTAACACCTCTCAGGTTGCTATTACAGTTATACAAAAAATACTTCCTAAACTGCCAAAGGAAGAAAAATTTGATTTGGATAGCCAGTTGCGACGTTCCGCAAAGGCTGTTCCTCGGCTTATTGCAGAAGCCTATTCCAAAAGATTTCAAAAAAAGGGTTATCAAAGTTTGTTAGATACAGCTACTGAAGAAAGTAACGAAAGTATGGTATCTCTAAGTCAGGTGAAAGATATTTATGGTATCGAGAAAGATATTTATAGTCAATTAATTGACCTTTACGATAAATCTTCTCGCCAGTTACAAAAGCTTGGTTTAGCATGGTCTAAGTTTGTGCCAAGAAAAACTAAAGATGATAATTAAATTTCGATTTTGGTTTAGGTGTTGGTAACATTACCGAAAACAACACCCATTAACGCGACATTACCGATACCGAGACCTATAACGATAACGAAAAATTAATGGATAATAAAAAATATGACAGATAAAACAGCGTATATCTTCCCCGGTCAGGGCGCTCAGGCAGTCGGTATGGGCAGGGATTTTTACGACTCCGAGCCGTTGGCCAGGCAGCTTTTTGACAAAGCATGTCAAATAGTCGGTAATGATATTATAAAAATCTGTTTTGAAGGTCCGGAAGACACGCTTAATTCCACCACGGTTTCACAGCCGGCAATTTTCGCGACATCCGTCGCGATTCTCGAAGTTCTAAAGAGTAAAGGACTTCTAAAACCTGCGAATGTAACTGCGGGCTTAAGTCTCGGCGAATATACGGCTCTTTACGCCGCCGGCGTTATCAGTTTCGAAGACGGTCTGAAACTTGTACAGAAACGCGGCCAGGCTATGCAGGCCGCTGCCGATGCCTCGAAAGGCTCAATGGTAAGTATAATCGGTCTCGAACAGCCGGCCGTTGAAAAGCTTTGTGCCGAGGCCGCACAGGGACAACTTTTGAGTTGTGCGAACTTTAATTGTCCCGGCCAGATTGTTATTACAGGCGATATAGACGCTTGTAAGCGAGCTTTGACTCTTGCCGAGAAATACGGGGCCATGAAGGCGATTGAGCTTAAAGTGGCAGGGGCGTTTCATTCTGAAATGATGGCCCCAGCCGCAGAAGAACTAAAAAAAGCCATTGCTCAGTGCAAAATAGACAGCCCCGGCAGTATAGCTGTTATAGCAAATGTGGATGCAGAATATTATCAAAATAAAGAGCAAATATCACAGGGACTTGTGAGACAACTGACCAGCACAGTATTATGGCAAAAGTGTATGGAAAGACTTTTGGCTGACGGCGTGACGAAATTTTATGAAATCGGGCCGAATAAAGTTCTTACCGGCCTTATGAGAAGGATTAATAGAAGGACTGATATAACGAATATCGGTGATGTTGAAAGTATGAAGAAATTGACGGGAGTAAAGTAATGGCTGAAGACAAAAGACTTGCGGTAGTAACGGGAGCGGCAAGAGGAATCGGCAGGGCGATTGTGCTTGAACTGCTTAAGCAGGGCAGGATTGTCGCCGGTCTCGATTTGAATGCAGAGCAGCTCAAAGAGCTTGAAAAAGTTGTCGCCGATGCCGGCTACAGCGTTATTACCAAATGTGTTGATATCACAAAGACAGACCAGCTTAACGAAGTTATGGAAGAGCTATCGAAGCAGTACAATGGAATAGCTATTCTCGTGAATAACGCAGGTATTACACGAGACAGGCTTATGATGCAGATGAGCGATGATGAATACGATATTCTGATGAGTGTAAATTTACGGGCGGCCTTTATGGCCACGCGTGCCGCTCTTCGTCCGATGATTCGCAACAAGTTCGGCAGGATTATCAGCATTAGTTCCATTGCCGGAATTATGGGTCAGGCGGGCAGCGCAAATTATGCCGCCAGCAAGGCCGGTCTTATCGGTATGACAAAGTCGGTTGTCAGAGAAGTTGCGAAAAAAGGCATTACCGCCAATTGCGTTGCGCCGGGTTTTATTGTTACCGATATGACAAATACATTGCCGGAACCGGTTAAGGAAGCGGCTCTTGCCATCATCCCGGCCAAAAAACTTGGCACTCCTCAGGATGTGGCAAAGGCAGTGGCATTTTTGGCAAGTGATGATTCTGGCTATATTAATGGTCAGGTCCTGCAGGTCGACGGCGGAATGGCAATGTAATATTAAAAAAATGATTGCAACTGTCGTCGTTGGCAGGTATATTACCGCCCAATTAGCAGGGCAGTACACCGATGAAACGTTAAAAGGAATTTATTTATTCAAGGAGACGAAAAGTGAGTATTGACGTCCAAAGTATTGAAAAAAAGGTTATTAAGATTGTTGCAGAGCAAATGGGTACAGATGAGTCTGAAATTACCCGTGAGACATCGTTTATCAACGACCTTAACGCGGACTCTCTGGACACAGTTGAGCTTGTTATGGAGTTTGAAGATGAGTTCGATACGAGCATACCAGACGAAGAGGCTGAAAAGATTCAGACCGTCGGCGCCGCTATCGATTACATCGTTTCGGTATTGAAGCAAAAAGATCAGGGATAACAACAGGCAGTTATGATGAACAAACGGCGAGTAGTTATAACGGGCCTGGGCTGTGCCACACCTCTTGGAGACTCCGTAGATGTCTTCTTTGACTTGGCATGCAGGGGCAAAAGCGGCGTTTCGAACATAGAAAGTTTCGATGTTTCGCAGTACCCGGTCAGGTTTGCAGGTGTGTTAAAGGATTTCGACATTACCAAATTCGTTGACCACCGCGAAGGCAAACGGATGGACCGTTTCTGCCAGCTTGCGGTAGCCTCTGCAGTGCAGGCGGTCAAAGACAGCGGAATCGATTTCTCGAAAGAAGACCTCGAACGTTGTGGTACGATTGTCGGGTCCGGCATAGGCGGCATCCAGGAAATTGAGACGCAGCACATTCGTCTGCTGAACAAAGGTCCCCGCTCTGTTTCGCCTTTCACTGTTCCAAAACTTATGGGCAACGCTGCCTGCGGTACGATTTCGATGATGTATGGCCTTAAAGGCCCGAACTTCTGTGTCGTTACCGCTTGTGCCTCTTCTTCGCATTCCATCGGCGAGGCGCTTTATAATATCATTTCAGGCCGCAGCGATGTTATGGTAACCGGCGGCTCAGAAGCAGCCGTTTCCCCGGTCGGCCTTAGTTCTTTTTGTGCATTAAGGTCATTGAGTACCAGAAACGATGAACCGCAGCTCGCTTCGAGGCCGTTCGATATCGGCCGTGACGGTTTTGTTCTTGCCGAAGGTGCCGGTATAGTTGTTCTTGAAGAATATGAACATGCTAAAAAACGCGGCGCAAAAATTTACGCCGAGCTTCTCGGCTATGGCGCAACGGCCGATGCTCATCACATAACCGCTCCGCCTCCGGACGGTGAAGGTGCCGCAAGAGCGATGGAAATTGCGATTAAACAGGCCGGCGTTGAGAAGGAAAAATTCGATTATATTAACGCCCACGGCACAAGCACAGAGCTTAACGATGCCGCAGAGTCGCTGGCGATAAAGAAAGTCTTCGGCCAGCACGCCTATAAACTTTCAATCAGCTCGACAAAGAGTATGCTTGGTCATTCGCTCGGTGCAAGCGGAGCGATTGAACTGGTAGCGACCTGCAAGATGATAGAAACTTCGATAATCCATCCTACAATCAATCTTGATAATGTTGACCCCGCCTGCGACACCAAACTGGATTTTGTGCCTAAAGTCGCAAAAGAAAGAAAGATTAATTACGCGGCGAGCAATTCATTCGGCTTCGGCGGCCACAATTGCTGCCTCGTCGTAGGAAGAGTTTAATAAAGAATTTTTTTTTAGATTACTCCTCGAATCTCCATTTTGTAATTCGGATTCTGCAATATTTCCCCGTTTATACCCCGGCAGCTTGAAATTTATGTAATTTTTTGCTTTATATGCTTACGAAATTGTCTATAATTTCCACAAAATTGTCTTCTGTTGCCACAAATTTGTAGCTTTTTCAGGGAGGATAAGATGCCAAGAAGAAATGACATAACGAAAGTCATGATAATAGGTTCCGGCCCGATAGTCATCGGCCAGGCCTGCGAATTCGACTATTCCGGCACACAGGCCTGCAAGGCTCTGCGAAAGCTGGGCTATAAAATAGTTCTCGCCAATTCAAATCCCGCCACGATTATGACCGACCCAGGAATGGCGGATTTCACATATATTGAGTCGTTAACGCTTGAGGCGATGACCGAAATCATCAAAAAAGAACGTCCTGACGGTCTTTTGCCCAATCTCGGCGGCCAAAGCGCACTTAATCTCGTTTCGGAACTCAGCAAGGCCGGCGTGCTGGAAAAATACGGCGTAAAAGTTATCGGCGTAAATGTTGACGCAATCGAACGCGGCGAAGACAGAATCGAATTCAAAAACACAATGAACAAACTCGGCATTGATATGCCCAAAAGCGCACCGGCTTACACCGTTGAAGAAGCTGAAAAAGTAGCTGAAGAACTTGGATACCCGGTAGTTGTCCGGCCGGCATATACTATGGGCGGAACCGGCGGCGGATTAGTGTACAACATTGAAGAACTTCGGGTTGTAGCGAGCAGAGGTATCTCGGCAAGTCTCGTCGGACAAATCCTGATTGAAGAATCCGTACTCGGCTGGGAAGAGTTGGAACTGGAAGTCGTTCGCGACGCCAGGAACCAGATGATTACAGTTTGCTTCATCGAAAACGTCGATGCGATGGGCGTTCATACCGGCGATTCGTATTGTACCGCTCCGATGCTGACAATCGATGCGAAACTCCAGAAAAAACTGCAAAAGTATTCTTATGATATCGTCGAGGCTATTCAGGTTATCGGCGGAACTAATATCCAGTTCGCTCACGACCCGAAAACCGGAAGAGTAGTCGTTATCGAAATTAACCCGCGAACCAGCCGCTCAAGCGCTCTTGCCTCAAAAGCTACCGGATTTCCAATTGCTATGGTCTCGTCAATGCTCGCAGGCGGTCTTACGCTCGATGAAATCCCATATTGGAGAGACGGGACACTCGAAAAATACACGCCGAGCGGCGATTATGTAGTTGTGAAGTTCGCGCGATGGGCGTTTGAAAAATTCAAAGGCGTTCAGGATAAGCTCGGCACGCAGATGAGAGCCGTCGGCGAAGTTATGAGCATCGGCAAAAACTACAAGGAAGCGTTCCAAAAGGCTATCCGCTCGCTCGAAAACGGCAGATATGGCCTGGGCTTTGCAAAGGATTTCAATAAAAAATCGTTACCTGAACTTATGGATATGCTCAGAGACCCGACGAGTGAGAGACAATTCATAATGTACGAAGCCATTAGGAAAGGCGCCGATATTCAGGCCCTCTACGAAAAGACATATATCAAGCCGCACTTTTTGCAGCAGATGAAGGAACTTGTCGAGCTTGAAGAGGAAATCCTCAAATACAAAGGCAAACAACTGCCCGACAAACTTCTGACAAAAGCCAAGAAAGACGGCTTTGCTGATAAATATCTGGCGCAATTACTGAACGTAAAAGAAGAAAATATCAGGAAGCAGCGGACAGGTCTGGGCGTTGTCGAAGGCTGGCACGCTGTGCCTGTCAGCGGCGTTGAAAATGCTGCGTATTATTATTCCAGCTATAACGCTCCGGATACTGTCGCCGTAAGCGATAAAAAGAAAATTATGGTACTCGGCGGCGGCCCGAACAGAATCGGTCAGGGCATTGAGTTTGACTACTGCTGCGTTCACGCGGCATTCGCGCTTCGCGATGCAGGTTACGAAACCATTATGGTAAACTGCAACCCGGAAACAGTATCAACAGATTACGATACGAGCGATAAACTTTACTTTGAACCTTTGACCGTTGAAGATGTATTGAGTATTTATGAAAAGGAAAAACCGATAGGCGTAATCTGCCAGTTCGGCGGACAAACGCCTTTGAATATCGCGGCGGAACTGGCCAAAGCTGGCGTAAAAATTCTCGGCACTTCTGTTGAGAGTATCGACCTTGCCGAAGACCGCGACAGGTTCCGGGTCAAGATGGAAAGTTTTGATATACCAATGCCGGCTTCCGGTATGGCAAGCACATTTGACGAGGCCGCCAAAGTTGCCGCTCAAATCGGTTATCCTTTGATGGTTCGGCCGTCTTATGTCCTCGGCGGACGCGGTATGGAAGTCGTCCACGACGTAGAAATGCTTAAACGATACGTTGACGCGGCCGTGGGCGTAACGCCTGAAAGGCCGATACTTATCGATAAATTCCTCGAAAACGCGATCGAATGCGAAGCGGATGCGCTTGCCGACGGTACAGATGCTTTTGTGCCTGCGGTTATGGAACATATTGAGCTTGCGGGAATCCACTCCGGCGACTCAGCCTGTGTTATTCCGCCGATAAGCATTGAGCAGAAACATCTCGATACTATTTATGAATATACGAGAAAAATCGCGACCAAACTTAATGTCATCGGCCTGATGAATATGCAGTATGCCATTGCCGACGATATGGTTTATGTTCTTGAGGCTAACCCGAGAGCGTCGAGAACTGTACCGCTGGTTTCAAAAGTTTGCGGAATACAGATGGCCAGACTCGCAACGCAATTGATGTTAGGCAAAAAAATATCAGACCTGAAACTGAAGCCGAAAAAGTTCCCGCACTTCGGCGTAAAAGAATCTGTATTTCCGTTTAATATGTTCCCGGAGGTTGACCCGATACTCGGTCCTGAGATGCGTTCGACCGGCGAAGTACTCGGCATGGCGGATTCGTTCGGACTTGCGTTTTATAAGGCTGAAGATGCCGCCAAACAAACGCTGCCGAGCAAAGGAACTACGCTTATTACTGTAAATGACGCGGATAAGCCCAGCGTTGTTAATGTCGCAAAAAGTCTTGCGAAACTCGGCTTCAAGATTTTAGCTACCGGCGGAACATATCAGTATCTGACGCAAAACAATGTCAAGGTCGAGAGAATAAACAAGATGCAGGAGGGCAGGCCGAATATTATCGACGCTATAAAGAACGGTGAAATACAGCTCCTGATAAATACGCCTGCCGGCAAAACCAGCCAGTACGACGATTCTTATATTAGAAAAGCCGCGATAAAGCATAAGATTCCTTATATAACGACTATTGCCGCTGCAGTCGCCAGCGCAAAAGGAATCGAAGCTGTTCAAAAAGGCAAAGGAAAGGTTAAATCCCTGCAGGAATATCACGCGGATATAAAATAAAAATTATTCCGACATAAAAATTGACATAGAAAAATCAGAAATCCCGTATCCGGAGGCTCTGGGTACGGGATTTTTTTTAACATTTTTCTTATTGAAGTCGTTTTTATAAGTATTATAATGTCGAGTTTCATTGTATATACGGATTAAAGAATTACTTTTTTAAGGGAGAGAAAGGAAGTGATGAGGCGGCGGTAAAAAATACATTTGTTTTTGCAAATTGTACAAAATTAATGTGTATAGATAATGTTAAAATGGGCAATTTAAGCAGGGAGATTTAAAATGAAAAAATTAGTTGTATTAACTCTTGTTTTGGCAGTAGTTGCGTTTGTTGCTGTTGGTTTTAAAAATGTTGGCAAGTGCCCAAATACGCCCGACCCCAATGCACCTGCAGATCCTAATGCACCTAAAACTGAGATTAGCTGGTTTGCAGATGCTGCCGAGCCGAATGCGGTTGAACCGAATGATCCTAATGTACCTAAAGCCTCTGTTATAGTAAATTTCAGCGGGTGCAAAAAGGTTGCAGAGCCGAATAAATGTGACCCTAATGACCCGAATGCACCTAAAAAATAGTATTATTAACCTTGTGTAAGGTGCGGGCAAGAATAAAAACCTCAATATTAAACATATATTGGGGTTTTTTGTTTTTTTCTTTATGCAATATTTGGTCTGCTGAAAACGTCTATAATGCTGTATGTCATAAAAGAAAGGAAGGTAGACGATAAAAAATACTGTTTTTGTGAAAAAAACGTGAAACCAAGATAGAAATAGGCATTTTAATTTAGGAGTTTTAAAAAATGAAAAAGTTAATTACGTTAATTCTTATGGTTGCGGTTGTTGGATTTGTATTTGTCGGCGTTTCAAAGGCTGCTGACCCGAATATGCCGAAAAGACCGATGTTTGACCCGAATGCTATCAGGGGCAGAGTAGTCGTTGAAAAAGACGCCGATGGTGCTGTTACCGCTGTCAAAATTGAACATCCAAGACGCGGTATATGGAATGTTGTTCTTGACGCAAAAGGCAAAGAGCTTGGCGAAACTATGGCAAATAAAATTGTTGTTGTCAAAGGCACCGTGGAAACCAAAGATGGAGTAAAATGGGTGACTGTTGAATCGTATACTGAAATGAAAAGGCCGCAGAGGCGTCCCGGTGACCCGAATATGCCGCGAAGACCGGGCGGTCCTGGACAGGGCGGCAAATAACTTTTGACGATTAAATTGTTTTATATAAACACGCCGGCGGATTTATTCCGCCGGTTTTTTTATTTCTCGACCTTTTGAAGCTCTTCCGATTTATCTTTCGATAAATCAATATTTTTCAGCGAATCGTCTTTAGGCAAAATCAGTAAAAACTCATTGCATTTGTCTATTTCGCATTTACCCGAAGCAAGTTCAAAATCCAGGATATGACCGCCTTGTGTGAAATCGCTGCTTAGAAAATGGAAATGGCAGCCGGGGACGTTCAGACCTTTTACGAAAGGCGGAGTCCTGAAACCGACGATTGTGCCTGTTACGTCATTGATTTCAAAAACCGGCTGGGTTTTGGCAACCTCAGCCAAAGGCGGATAAGGTTTTTGCTGTGCGGGAACGCTTCGCACTTTTATATGTTTAAAAGTTCCGGAAATTTTAACTGCTAAAAACTGGTTCTGGTTTGGAACTTTTTCGTCGATAATAGATTCGACGGTTTTGAAATCTGCCGTTTGAATTTTAAATTGCGTATCTGGTTTAAAATTACAGACTGTTGCGAAAGGCGTTTTGATGTCAGAGACGGGGCGATAAACTTTGCCGTCGGATTTAATTTGATAAATCCTGCCGTCCAGGATTGCCATTTCACCGTCGAGTTTGTCGAATGTGCCGATGCCGAAATCGCCGTAAGTCAGCAATTGCCGACAGGTCATTTGTCCGTCATAAGCACCGGCCAGCAGGGCGTCTATGGTAGATGTCTGTGTAATCCTGTCATACCTGTTTGTCAGGCATCCGCCGCAAAACACCAATATGGCAATCAGCAATATTTTTTTCATTTTCTGCTCCAAAAAAAACGTAAAAAACACAGTAACCAGATAAACATTATATCTGAAATGGTTCATTCTGTAAACTTTTGTGAAAACAGGGATTTAACTTGACCTGATTATTGTGATTTTGTACTATCCCCCTGATTTTAAGCGTTCTGTAATCATAAATTCAGGCTGAAAATCTTATTTTAAGGAGGATATTATGTTTCACGAGCCTTCCAAGACAGACAATCCCAATTACGCAGTAGGCTATAAAAGCAAACTTGGGATATTAATGTTTGTCATCTACGCTGTTATTTACGCCGGTTTTGTCGCCGTGAATGTGGCGAAACCGGTTTTAATGGAAAAACAAATAATATTCGGGCAGAACCTTGCGGTTGTCTACGGATTAGGATTGATAATTTTCGCCCTTATTCTCGCGATGATTTACAATCATCTCTGTACGTGTCAGGAACGGCGGGAAAGTAAAAACGCGGCAGAAGGAGGACAAAAGTAATGGCATTTATTATTTTCGCAACTTTCGTAATTTTCGTATTATTTTTATCGTTCTATTTTGCCAGGCAAACCAAATCCGCAAGCGGTTTTTATACGGCAGGCGGTCAGATTCACTGGGCTGTAAACGGAGTTTCCTTTGCCGGCGATTATCTTTCCGCGGCGTCGTTTCTCGGCATTTGTGGTATGATTGCGGTTGTCGGCTACGACGGATTTTTATATTCGATTGGTTATCTTGCCGGCTGGATAGTCGCGCTCTTTGTTGTCGCAGAGCCGATGAAACGTCTGGGGAAATATACATTCACCGATGCGCTTGATTCGACCTTTAATTCGCCGGGCATTCAGCTCGTAGCGGGTATCAGCACGCTTATAGTTTCTATTTGCTATCTAATTCCGCAAATGGTTGGGGCGGGTGTCCTGGTTACGCCTCTTTTGGGTCTGCCTCACGCCGTTGGGGTTATTATGGTCGGAACTATCGTTATAATTATTGTCGCGACCGCCGGTATGAAGTCCACGACTTATGTACAATTTCTTAAAGGCGCTCTTTTGCTTATATTTTCCACAATTCTCGTTATCGCTGTTTGTCATCGGGGGTTGACGACACAGCCCGACCATGGCGGAAAAAACCCATATTATGATTATAGAAAAATTCCCGGTTTACGCCAAAATGGAAGGATTGAACCCGCCTCGGCCGGATTCACATTTGCCGCTCAGCAGGCAAGTACAACTTCTGCTGGCGAGCTTTCTGTCAATTTTGTCAAACTTAAGGAAAAGGACAGGTTTACATGGTGGCAGGTAAATAAAAATAATGAGACAATCGAACTGGTTGAAACCGCTTCTGAAACAATTCGAGGCGATGGAACCAGATTTATTAACGGCATTGAGAATAATAACGAACTGCAGCTCGGAAGTCTGGTACAAATCGCAGGCAAATCAGGCAAAGAGGCCAACACTGGTCCGGTGGGTATGTTTAAAATGCTTTCGCTGTTATCCGATAAAGATACAATCGTAAAGCGATGGAAAAAGGCGGCGGTCTTCAGCGATGGTGACCATATGGTAACGCTTTTCGCTCCGGTAGAGACTCCAGGCAATAAAATAATGAGGCCGGGGCTTAAATTCGAGGTAGAAGGATCAATACTGCAGCGGCTTGATTTTGTTTCTCTTATGCTTGCGCTTTTCTGCGGAACTGCTGCGCTGCCGCATATTCTTATAAGATATTATACTGTACCCAGTCCCGCCTGTGCGCGTAAGTCAACTATTGTCGCAATTGCGACTATTGGCTTTTTCTATATTCTCACACTGTATATGGGTCTTGGCGCGATGGTCAACAGTGTGGTAAATCCGTTCAGCGATAATATGTCGGCTCCACTGCTTGCCCGGTCGTTTAATACGTTTCTGTTTGCGATTATTTCAGCGATTGCTTTTGCAACCGTTCTCGGTACGGTAAGCGGTCTGATTATCGCCGCATCCGGCGCGGTCGCGCATGATTTGCTCGACAGGTTTTATAATCTGCAGTTTAATGAAAGACAGAAAGTCATAATCGGCAAAGCCGCCGCGTTTACCGTCGGTCTTATTGCGATAATTCTCGGCATTGTATTTAAAGGTATGAATGTATCTTATCTTGTCGGCTGGGCTTTCGCTGTCGCGGCCTCCGCGAATCTGCCGGCAATAATAATGCTGCTGTTCTGGAAGAAAACCACTGCCTCCGGCATCATCGCTTCGATAACAGTCGGCATTATTGCCGCTGTAGGCCTGATTCTGATTTCACCGGATATGTTCGAAAGATACGGCCTTTTAAGATCGCAGGCTCCTTTCCATCTGAATCAGCCGGGAATAATATCCATACCGCTTAGTTTTATAACTCTGGTTATCGTTTCATTATTTACACAGAAAAAGAACGGACAGGTTGCAGTAGCGGTAAAATAAAGAGCTATGATATATTTGTGGCTGGTTTTGTTAATGTTTGTCAATGCCTTTTGGCTCGGGCTGGTGTTTTTTTATCTGCCGGGAAACTGGCTGATGATTGTTACAGCAATTCTCTTCGCCTTATGGCAAAAAAATATTTTCAGCGTTTATACGATAATAGCCGCGGTAGTTATAGCGGTTATCGGCGAGATTTTGGAATTCATCTCCGGCGCCGCCGGAACAAAGGCCGCCGGCGGAAGCAAAAAAACAATGGTCGCGGCGATTATCGGCGCTGTAATCGGTGCTGTAATCGGCACAATTATTATACCGATTCCAATTCTTGGAACACTGCTTGGCTCCGCTCTCGGAGCGGCACTGGCGGTTTTAATTGTCGAAAGAAAAGCCGGCACAGAGTTCAAAAAGTCCATCAGAACCGCGACAGGTGCAGGCATGGGACAGTTTGTCGGTCTGGGCGCAAAATTTATCGCGGGGGTTATTATCTGGATAATCTTTGTAATAGCCGCATTTTATAAATAGCTTAAAAAATTCTTGATTTTTGTTATTTGGCGTCGTAAGCTGTTTTCAGGTGTTATGCATCAGGGGACTATGTAAATCAAAAAATACATATATAGGGTTTTATCGTGTTTGATTTATCCGGACACAGATATCGATTCAGAATAGTCATACCGGCTTATCCGGCCTTTAATATTTATTCGCATATTGCCGTAAAGACAACCGCATTGGGGCCTGTTTGCGTTGCCAGCGCCGCAAATAAAATGGCCAAATGGGATGTCGAGGTTATAGACGAAAATAATCTCGGCCGATTCGGCCCTGTATCCGAAACCGGTGGCGCAGACCATGAATTCTTACAACTGCAAAGACCCGCCGATGTTGTCGGCCTTTATGGCGGCCTGACCAGCACCATTCCCCGGCTCTATCAAATGTCTCAGTTTTACAAAAACAAAGGCGTCGTTACGATAGCAGGCGGTCAGCATTTCGTGGAAGATAACATATCCGAGGCGTTCTCCAGAGGAATTGATTATATTGTTTTTGGCGAAGCGGAAGAAGCAATTACCGAATTGTTGGAGGCAATAGAAACCGGCAGGGACGCCGGCAGCGTAAAAGGCATCGCGTATGTCAAAGACGGCAAAATTATTATTACCGCCAAAAGAGAGGCGTTGACAGATTTCGATAAACTGCCTTTGCCAGATTTTTCTCTGGTTCGCTATGCGAATATGAAAATTTATCCTGTCGAGAGAATACGCGGCTGCGGTATGGATTGTGAATTTTGCACAGTCAGGGGCAAGCCGAGACACGCCGAGCCGGAGCGTTTACTTGAGCACATCGCTTCTCTTGTCGAGACGAGAAATGCAAAACATTTTTTTATAGTTGACGACCTCTTCGGCCAGCAGCGCGATGAGACGATAAGGCTCTGCAATCTGCTCGCCGATTACGAAAGGCGGATAAGGCGAAGGCTGGACATAACCGTTCAGATAAGACTGGACAAGGCTCGCGATACCGAGCTGCTTTCCGCGATGCAGCGTGCGGGGGTTCAGACGGTCGCCATCGGTTTTGAATCGCCTATCGATGCGGAATTAAAAGCAATGAATAAGCATATGAGTTCTTCCGAGATGGTCTCATGGGCAAGGGTATTTCGCAAATTCGGATTTTTGGTGCATGGTATGTTTATCTTTGGTTATCCGCTGAAGGAGAAAATCGGTCTCGATATACCCGTAGAGGAACGTGTCAGGGGCTATAAGAATTTTATCGCAAGGGCCAAAATCGATACGGTTCAGGTAATGCTTCCTGTTCCTCTTCCCGGCACGGAATTGAGGCAGAGACTATCGCGGCAGAACAGGATTTATCCGCGACAGGATATCGGCTGGGAGTATTACGACGGCAATTTTCCTTTATTCGAGCCGGACGAACCTATGACTGCCGAACAAATACATACCTGCGCAAAAAAAATTATGGGCAGGTTCTACAGGTTCAAATATATGTTTCTCATAGCGGTAAATACATTTTCATTTCCCGCCATTATTTTCTTTCTCCATAACATTCAGCTTGGCTGGCAGAAGTGGTACCGTCCTTGGCGAAACAGCCTGATTCGGTTTGGCGGCTGGATTGTTTTGAAGAAATGGACCACAGCGTTCAGGCGTAACAATTTTTTGCAGAAATTGCAAAATGCCCATAAGCATCTGACACAAGCCAGATAGCATCAAAGATAGTTTACCAGGATAACCCCGTGAAAGTTCTTGATGATAAATAACCATGCCATATAAGCTCTGCTTTTTCCAGATGTGCGCAGGCTTCTTTTGGAGCAGGGCGGTAAACTAAGCGAAAACTATCGTTCCAATTACCTAATCCGCTGATTGTTCGCGGGGTTTGGTCGCCTGACTTTACAAACCAGTAGGAATCGTTGATATCTATATGCGTTTCGTATATTTCGCCCGGCTGTAATATTTTCAGGTCGCCGTTCTCGATCTGTTTCTGCGCAGCGTCTTTATTGACCCATTCCCAGTTATTTGTTCTAAATTCTGTCGAATCGGGTTCGAGCACGAAAGCTCTGCCATGCGGCAGGTCAACAATCGCAAGCGGTTTATCAGAGGCGTTGAGCATTTTTACCTTAATTCCTGTTATCGGCTGTCTGCCTCTTTCGCTCAGTTTGTGCTCGGTCTCAATGTCTATCCCCAAAGGACTATAACGGTGTCCCCTCAAAACAGCTATACCGTTTGTCCCCAGTTTAAGTTCCATCTCTAATGGTATCTGAATTTCTTCCTGTCTTCGGCCTCGTTCTAATTGTTTTCCTTTACCCTGCTGCGTAAAATAGGCTTCGATGCCATAGAGGACTCGGATAGAAGAACTTTCAACATACTCACGGCCGACTCTGCCTCGGATGAATAACCCTTCCCTTGGTTTTTTATCTGTAACATATAACAATTGGCATAAATTATCCTGATTGGCATCGAGCACGGCATAGACGCGCATTCCTTGTTTGCATTTATTTTCAGCAAGACCGCCCCTGAGAAGGCTTTTGGGAACGCTCGATATTTCATAAACCAGGCTTACATAATCTCCGCGGAATAAATCTCTCGGGTCGACCGGTGCTGTTCGCAGGTATATTGTTTTGCCGTTCCTGACTACCAGTTCGCGCTGGCCCGCCATCTGCGCCAGAACGGCGACCTGCAAAGCCGCGACAATAATTATAAGCCATTTCCTCATAGGGCCTGTTCCTTTATCCTCTTTTTGGTTCGGATATAGAAAAATCCCTGACTGAAAAGTATAATACCGACAACGATAAATATTACGCCCCGTGTCGCCAGACTTTCAAAAAGGTCTGTAAATCTTGCGAATGTCAATGCCGCAAGCAGAAGGGCCCCCGCGATAGCCAGTGCGGGGTTTACTTCCTTGCATCCCCTTGCCATCAGCATTCCCGTATGCGCCAGGAATACCAGGTTAAATATCGCAGTAACAGGCCAGTAAAAAATCTTTGCCGGCATCAGTGAATAACAGCAGAAGAAAATCAGCACCAAAGGCAGCAAAAACAAATCAGGTGAGTAATATTTTAATTTTATTTTTTTAATCAAATCTTTACTAACCACAACCCAGCAGGCAGTCGCGAGCACAAGAGGTATCAGCCAGTAAAGTACAACGCTGATATTCGGGAACATCTTAACGTCTTTGAGCGTTTCTCTGTTCAAATCCGGAAAACTCAGCACGAACAGTGTTAAAAAATATCCTGCAAGACCTATGAAAAAATAAACAGGCGCGAAATTTTCAAGCCTGCTGAATTTCTGATGAATCAGGCCGATGGCTACATAGAGAACAAGCAGGCCTAACAGCGAATGAAAAGTTGCCGATTCGGCAGTGTTCGCAGCGATAAAAATAGTTGAAAATGCCATAGCTATAAGCAAAACGCCCAGCAGCAGACTGGAACGCTGCTTATACGCCAGTGGGAACAATAAAAGTATAAATATAAATGCGTAAGGAATGGAATTATCAAAAGCAGTGGCTTCCGCTATGACCCAGATAGTAAACAATATCGCCGCGACGATAGCCTGTGCGATTGACGGCATTGTCCACGCAAGCGCCAAAGCGCCGAGTCCCCAGATAAAGAATGCTGTGGGGAAATGTTCTTCGATGTGATATATTTGCGCTATCAGCCAGATTCCCGCCCCGAAAAGCATCGTCCCTAAAATCGTCAGCGCCTCGCCCATTTTTTCGAAACGCTCGCTTTTCAGAAAGACAGATATTCCGATGATATGCGAAATTATCAGAGCTGAAAAAATTGTGCCGAGCTTGGCGGCCTTGGACATATCGTCCCAGTTATAAGCGAACAGCAGTATTACGCCCAGGCCGATAATTACCGACCCGATTCCGGAAAATACAATCAGGGCCCACGGCCGAGCGGCCTGCTGAGCGGGATACAAACCGCGGATAGCCTGAGCCTGGCCGTCCTGAATGATTCCGCCATTGACCCACCGCTTTAGCTGTTCCTCGAGCCAGCGTACATGATTATCAATACTTGCCATCCGTAACTCGCATTTAATAACTGCCGATATTCTATTTCACAGGTTTTTGATTGTCAATATCATATATTCATCTGTTTTTACGGAAATTTTTAACCTCTAAAATACCCTTGATTCCGTTATTTTTTAGGGTAATATATGCCTTCGGCTTTGCCCAGGTGGCGGAATTGGCAGACGCGCCAGCTTGAGGGGCTGGTGGGCTTCGGCTCATGGAGGTTCAAGTCCTCTCCTGGGCATTTCTTCTTTTAGCCACTAAGACGCAAAGGCACGAAGAAATAATATATATTTTAAAACTTAGTGTCTTAGTGCCTTCGTGGCTATTTTTCTAAAAATGAACAAAAAACCAATAATCGGAATACTCGGCGCCATAGCCTCGGGCAAAAGTACCGTCGCAAAAGAGCTCCAAAGCAGAGGCTGTGCCGTAATTGATGCCGATGCCATTGCCAAAGAGTTCCTGCAAACCGATGATATCAAACGGCAAATCCGTCAGCGATTCGGCGATAAGGTTTTCGATAAAGCCGGAAACGTGGATAAGGCCGGCCTTGCAGAGTCTGTTTTTGGCGACTCGGCCGCCGTAAAGGCGATTAATGATATAATTCATCCGCCGGTACTGAAGAAAACCGAAGAACTGATAGAACGGTATCAAAATGACGCAAACGTAAAGGCGATTGTTCTCGATGTGCCTTTACTGTTAGAAATTGGCTGGGAAAAAAGGTGTAATAAACTTGTTTTTGTTAGATGTGATGAGCCTTTAAGGCTCAAAAGAATCGCTGAAAAAGGCCTTTTTGACCAAAATCAGCTAAAAAAAAGAGAAAATTTCCAAATTTCTCTGGACAAAAAACAAAAAATATCTCATTATATGTTAGACAATAATGATGGCCTTTCGGAGCTGACTAAACAGATCGGCGAGATTTTTCCCGCTTTAATATCAATAGATTAGGCATTTAAAGTTGTATTGTAGTACATCAGCGGAAGCGGTAAAATCACATTTGATTTTTACATAATATAACGGCAAATCAGATTTATCTGCCTGCGGTGACAGGTGTTTCCAGAAACTGTGATTTTGCCCTGTGATGGTTGTCCATAGTTTGAACACAGAGAGAAAAAACATTTTATTTTTTAAAACATACGAATTTATCCGCCGGTGGCGGAGACAAAAATCTAATATCCAAAAGTTTTAGGAAGGAATTCAAATGGCTAAGGCAGCAATAAAAGCCGAAGACAAAGCCCCAAAAAAGCGAAAGTATGTAAAGAAAACCGATACCGATGAACAGCCGGCCGAGGCCCAGCAGCAGGTACAGACCGAGCAGCCTCCAGTTCAGGCCGCCCCTCAGCCTAAAGTCGAACCGGCCCCGGCCCAAGAGTCTGAAAAACCGGCCGTCAACGGCCATAACGGCGGGACAGCGGAGAACGGCGACCACGACAAAAAGAACGATTTCGAGTCGACCCATGCCAAGTATGAACGCATCAAACGCGGCAACCTTCATATAACCGACCTTCAGAGAATGACCGTCGCCGAACTCCACGAGGTCTGCAAAAGAGAAGGCGTAAAAGAATTTACTGGTATGAAGAAGCAGGAGCTTATCTTCAAGATACTCAAAGAGCGTATCCAGCAGAACGGCTTGATGTACGGCGAAGGTGTGCTTGAGGTTCTCCCCGACGGCTACGGCTTCCTGCGCAATCCCGATTACAATTACCTTTCCAGCCCGGACGATATATATGTTTCGCCTTCCCAGATTAAAAGGTTCGGCATTCGTACCGGCGCCGTAGTCAGCGGCCAGATTCGCCCGCCAAAGGAATCCGAAAAATATTTCGCTCTCCTGCGAGTCGAGGCCATAAACTTCGAAGAGCCTGACAGGCTTTCTGAAAAGGTCAACTTCAGCGACCTTACGCCTCTCCACCCGGAGCAAAGATTCATTCTCGAAACAAGCACCAATGAACTCAATATGCGAATTATCGACCTCATTACGCCTGTCGGAAAAGGACAGCGCGGCCTTATCGTCGCTCCGCCAAGAACGGGCAAAACCATACTTCTCCAGAAAATCGCCAATTCGATAAGTACCAACCATCCGGAAATCAGGCTGATTGTTCTCCTTATCGACGAGCGTCCTGAGGAAGTTACCGAAATGGAGCGCAAAGTCGCCCGCGATGTCGAAGTTATCAGCTCGACATTCGACGAACCCGCTTCGAGACATTGCCAGGTCGCCGAAATGGTTATCGAAAAAGCAAAACGTATGGTCGAATACGGCCAGGACGTCGTAATCCTTCTCGACTCAATCACAAGACTTGCCCGTGCGTACAATACCGAAGTGCCGCATTCAGGCAAGATTCTGACAGGCGGCGTTGACGCAAACGCTATGCAGATGCCGAAAAAATTCTTCGGTGCCGCACGTAATATCGAAGAGGGCGGCTCGCTTTCGATTTTCGCTACCGCTCTTGTCGATACAGGCTCGAAGATGGACGAAGTTATTTTCGAAGAGTTCAAGGCCACGGGCAATATGGAATTGCATCTTGACCGCAGACTGGTTGAGCGAAGAATTTATCCTGCGATTGACATCAGCAAATCCGGCACAAGGCGTGAGGAATTGCTTCTCGATGCAAAGGAGCTTGAACTTGTTTACAGGTTAAGAAGAGTTTTGAGTGAATTGAATCCGGTCGAGGCCGTCGAACTGCTCAAGAGCAGATTGGCCAAGTGCCGTACAAACGCCGAATTCTTAATGACTATGAAATTGGATTAATAATCCAATTGCTTAACCCCCGGACCTGCCTGTCCGTCCGTAGATTTACCGAAGGTGGATGCCCGGGGAAATAAAAAACGTAAAACCCCGATTGTTTTAACATCGGGGTTTTTTGTTTAGCCCCCGCCGCTTGAGGCGGGGCGTTAGTTGCAGGGAATTTATTTTGCTTTTTCCTCTTTTTCAGGCTATAATTTGTCTGAATACTTTGAGGAGGCAACAAGGAAAAGACAAATAAAGAAATTAACAGAAAAATAGGTGAAATCATGGATGCAATGAATTGGGTATCGCTAATTGGTGCAGCTGCTTGGACTCCGCAAATAGTTACATGGGTATATTGGTTTCTTGCAAAACCTAAAATTTCACTCTACCTCCATACTGAGCCAGAAATAGGATACACCACTTTTGGACCGATATTCAATATTAATCTTACGTTGTTGAGTGAAAAAAGAGACATCACTCTCAATAAATTTTCTATTAGGATTAAACATGAAAGCGGAGCATCATACACTTTTGCTTGGGCAGGTCTTTCTGAGAGTCTAAGTGAAATACAAGACCCCCTAGGCTCAACGTCTATTATCAAGAAGACATACCTTCCTACAGTAATTAGAGTATTACATACAGGTATCGCCCAGGCGTTTGTCAGGTTTCAACATGAGCAATTTAAAGCAAAGTATAAAGAAAATTTAAAAGTTGCTTTGGACAAATTTCAATTATTAAAAATTTCTGGCAAACTCCGTACGGAGAAAGACATAGAAGATTTGACTTCAGAAAAAGAATTTGCGGAGGTTGTCAAATTATTTAATTCCGAGTTTATTTGGAGGGAAGGAAAATATACCGTAGTATTTGATTTTCAATCACCCAATAAATTTAATTATAAAAAGAGTGAATATATCTTTAAGTTAAGTCAGGATGATATTGATGAGCTTAAAAAAAATATTGACAATACAAAACTTAGTTTAATTCAAACTGCAAAGAGAGATATTTTTAAGAATTACAAATCCGAAGAAATAACTTGGGTATGGAAATATCCTGAGTTGCAAAAAAATGATAAATAATAATTCGTGTTCATTCGTGGCTAAAAATAAATCTGTGTTATTCCGTGTAATTTGCGGTTAAAAACGTAACCGCAACCAATGTCCGTTCTCCTACATATCCGGAACTACTTCAGGATAAACCTGCCCGGTTGGGCTGATTTTGAAGATATAAATAAGGCCGGGCCGGAGTTTCGAATAGACCGCATTGCCGTAAATCGCCTCGATATCGTATTCCTGAAGTTTATCGGGGTTATTTGCCAAATCCCATATATTGGTCCAGAATAGTTCTTTGTGTCTTAAAGGCAGATTCTCGAAAATATCTTTATATCTTTCCGGCTCGGCTCCTGCCGTTTCAATTGGAAATCCGTTTTCCGGAGCCATTGTTTCGCCGTAAATTCTTCGCCACAGGTACAGGGCTTTTACTCTGCCGTCCATTACCATTTTATTGCCGAATTTTACAATCAGGGCGTCGAAGTGAATAATATCACCCTCGATGGTATATTCTTTTTCGAGTATCTTTTCGAGTTTGTTATTTCTTGCCGTTTCGACAAATTTCATTGTTGTAAAGGTTTTGCCGTTTCGTTTTTCCTGCGAAATAATTTTTGCGTATCCGATTTGCTCTTCGGTTGTAAGATTTGTGATGGCCTGTCTGAGTTGTTTATTTTCCGCTAGGAGTTCTCTGATGGTAACGATGGCCGGATAGATACAGCGTGCGATGTAAGCCAAAGTTGCCAGAACCGCAAGGGTCAGAACGAAAGACATTATTTTTTTTATCATTCTCGGTCTTGATTTTTCAGAGGCTGGATATTTACCCATTCGACTTTTCTACTATTTGCATGTCTGATTTTTGCCGTTTTTTACAGCAAAAATCGGGGTGATAGGATTCGAACCTACGGCCTCCTGGTCCCAAACCAGGCGCTCTAGCCAAACTGAGCTACACCCCGAAGGGGATGATAATTTAAGTCATAACCGTATTACGAAATACGAAACGAGTCTCGTCATTGTCCGCCATAGTTTTAGCGACGGCGGAACCGTAACCGTTGGACTATGTTAAGGATATTACTATAGTTAGGTTTGATTTGCAATAGAGACTTTGATTATTTACATTTTAAGATTAGCCGATATAATGGCTTAATTCTTATTTTTTATGCTAAATTGAGGTAATTATGTGCGGAATTGTTGCTTATTTGGGCAAAAAACCGGCTCAGCCGATACTTATTGAGGGCTTAAAACGGCTTGAGTACAGGGGATATGACTCGGCAGGCGTTGGTCTGATAAATCCTGATAAGACTGGGATTAGGATAACCAAATCCAGCGGCCGAATCAGCGCTCTCGAAGCTCTCTTGAGCGAGCCGGACCAAAAAGAAGTGGTCGGCATCGGCCATACACGCTGGGCGACGCACGGCCAGCCCAACACGATAAATGCCCATCCGCATCTCGACTACACCGGCAAAATCGCAGTCGCCCATAACGGCATTATCGAAAATTACAACACGCTGAAAACCTGGCTCATAAGCAAAGGCTGTAAGTTCATTAGTGAAACCGACACCGAAGTAATCGCCAATCTTATCGGCCATCTTTACGCCAACTCTGACGGCGAAGAACCCGGCCATGAACAAAACAGATTCGAATGGGCCGTTCAGCGGGCGCTCAACGAGCTTGTCGGCACTTACGGTCTGGCGATAGTTTGTACCGATTTTCCGGAAATGCTCATCGGCGCAAAGAAGGGCAGCCCCCTCATATTCGGACTTGGCAAAAATGAATATATACTCGCCTCCGATGCCGCCGCGATTGTTGAACATACCACGCAGGTGATTTACCTTGCCGATAACGAAATGGTTACCATAACCCCGAAGGGTTTTCATACCAAGACAATCGACAACGTGGAAATACGCAAGGACCTCAAACAGCTCGAATTTTCGCTCGATGCGATTGAATTGGATGGTTTCACTCATTATATGCTCAAGGAAATCTGCGAGCAGCCTAAGGCGCTTGGTATGTGTCTTGGCGGCAGACTCGATTTACGCGACGGCAGGATAGTGCTGGGCGGCGTGGAAAAATACTGGCGAGAACTTACGAGGGCAAAAAGAATCGTTATCAACGCCTGCGGAACGGCCTGGCACGCAGGACTCATCGGAGAATATCTCATCGAGCAGTTGGCCAGAGTTAACACTGAAACGCAATACGCAAGCGAATTTCGATATCGCAATCCTATTATCGAGGATGACACAATAGTTATAGCCATCAGTCAGTCTGGCGAAACCGCCGATACGCTGGCC
This sequence comes from Phycisphaerae bacterium, assembly GCA_041652575.1. Lineage (NCBI taxonomy): Bacteria > Pseudomonadati > Planctomycetota > Phycisphaerae > Phycisphaerae bacterium. Next base: position 137,000 of record JBAZHC010000002.1, read on the forward strand.
GCAGTGGAACAGGCAAGGGAAAGGGGTGCTATAACGCTCGGCATCGTAAATGTCGTTGGCTCAACTATCGCCAGAAACACAGATGCGGGAGTTTATTTGAGAGTCGGACCGGAAATCGGCGTCGCAAGCACAAAGGCCTTTACCGCGCAGGTAACGGTACTGGCGATGCTGGCGATTGAGCTTGGCAGAAGAAGACATCTTTCAAGCGAACAGGTAAGATATTACATAGAGGAGCTTTCGAAGATTCCTTCGAAAATCGAAGAGGTTCTTTCTCTGTCTGAGCATATAAAGAAGATTGCCGAGGCAACCTGCGACAGGGAAAACTGGTTGTTTTTGGGCAGGGGATTCAATTATCCTGTTGCCCTTGAAGGTGCGCTTAAACTAAAAGAGATAAGTTATATTCACGCCGAGGGCCTGCCGGCGGCGGAAATGAAGCACGGCCCAATCGCTCTTATCACTAACGGAATGCCTGCGGTCTTTATCGCGACAAAATGCTCACAATATGATAAGATTATAGGCAATATAGAAGAGGTAAGGGCTCGCGGCGGCAGGACAATTGTTGTCGCAAGTAAAGGCGACGAGAACATCAAACGGTACGCAGATTTCCTTATAACTGTTCCGGAAGTGCCGGAAGAGTTACAGCCTTTGGTTACCGTAGTCCCGCTGCAGATGTTAGCCTATCACGCCGCAGTGCTTCGCGGCCACGATGTCGATAAACCCCGCAACCTCGCCAAAAGCGTTACAGTGGAATAAAACATTTTTGCGATTTAGAAACATTTTTAGTACGAACCTTTTGTGTCTGTTGTTTTGTTTTGTCTCAATATCGCTTTAGCTGTTTTTCTCGCTATTTTTTTCAGCAGACTTTCTTTGTCCGACTTTCCGGATTCGGTCTCATCGTCCAACCCCTTCTTTTCGCCGGCAGCGTTTTTTATCATATAAAAAGTTGTTAAACCCACCTGGTTATCCTTTTTTCATAGTTATTTTTTCGCAACGGCCACAAGCCTTTGTGCTTTTTGGTCGTAATTAGTTCCCGTCAGGTCTCCGTAAACTTTTACGGAACTGAATCCGCAGTCTTTCAGCAGGCTGGTCAATTCAGTGGCGGAGTAAATCCTGTGGCCGAACCTGACTTCCTGTCTTTTCCTGCCTTTCAGCAATATCCATTTGTTGTCGACCCATGACCAGTCTCTTGATATTTTATGTTCATGCAGGCAGATAACGCCATTTTCTTCAGACCATAACTTCGGCTGGAATATTCGTGCCAAAATCTCTTTTGACATAGTTTCTATAATCAGCGTTCCGCCTTTGCGCAGCGAATAATAAATATTACTCAGAACTCGCCTGTCATCGGCAGGATTCTCGAAATAACCAAACGCTGTATACATATTAATTATCGCGTCGAAATAATCGAGCTGGCAAAATCGTCTCATGTCATCACGAACAAACTGTATATCCAAACCTTCTGCGCGGGCCTGTTTGCGTGCCTTATTCAAATATTGTTCTGTAAGGTCAACGCCGACAACCTTGAACCCTTTGCTCGCCAGTTCCAGCGAATGTCTGCCGGTTCCGCAGCACAAATCGAGAACTCTCGCACCTTTCCGCATACCGCAAAGCGTTATCACCTGTTTAACCTGTTCATCGGCAGATGCTATAATTCTCGGATTGAACAGAGTTGCCTCGAGATTCTTCCACAGATTCTTGTCTTCATACCAGTTTTGCTTCTTTTTCATTAAAATTTCCTTCCCGATAAATAAAAAAGCCTCACAGGTTTTACTCCCTGCAAGGCTTTTTAAATTCGTAATATAATAAAGTCTTTTAGGGGGTATTCTCCTTAACCTGCGGCATAATACCTACAAACAGTTTTGCTGCGTCAATGGACATTTCTGAGCATAAAAGCCCCGCGTCCGCTGTGCGGCCTGTGAGATGATCCAGTTTGTATTCAAAAGACTTAAACATTAAAAAATCCATTACTGAAATATGGCAAACCTCTAATTATTGCAAATGTTTCCGGCTTGTCAAGATTATTTACTGCGAACCCTCAATTTTCATAATTGAGCAATTTTCCAGTGGATTTACAGGTTTATCGGTTACCGGCGGGAGAACGGTATCTTGCCCGCTGTTGGCCTTGACGAAATACAGAAATTGTTCTTCCCAATTATTTATATAGACAAACATATTCCATCTATATTTGCTGTTTGGTGCCGGCGGCAATGGTTGCGGCTGTAGACTGCTCGGAAATGATTCTTCCCATCCGACTATCCATATAGAATGGTTCGATGCCAGACAATCAGAAGCCATGGAGATAACGGGTTCAATAGGATTTAAAGATGCCATTTTTTCTCTGATCAGGTCGAAACGCTGAATACTGTAATCTTCGATTGGCGGAAGTGTAGTATAATAAGCTTTACCATTATAATAATTTTTAAAACTTGTGGCCAGGTACCATGGATTGATTATGATAGTATCGTCTTCGCCGGCATATTTTTCCAGCCTGAGCGCAACCATATCGATATTAGTTTGCCGGACTCGAACTGATTGGTTGCAGGTATTGAATGATATTATTGTTATTGTTACTGCCAGGATTATCCGGACAATATTCAGTATATTAAAGCTTGCAAAAACAACGTCCAGAAACAAGGCTGTTATCGCCATCACTGGCAAAAAATATCGCGGCCAAACGGGAACCTGCATATTTTTTATAAAAAACAATTGTGCCGTTACGCAAAGAATTATTGAGATTAGACAGTACCACAAAAGAGAGTTTCTGCTTCTGTCGCGGCAGGATCGTGATTTACTAACGCTTAAAATAATGCCAAGGCTCAGCAGGATAAGGCCGCACCATATTAAATGGAAATATCCTCCGTCGATATTTAGTGCAGAAAAAAATACTCTTAAAATTGCAGGAAAATTGATCGGCCTTTTTATAATACTTACCCAGTATTGGGCGTTTTTTATCGGCTGCACATATGGTAATAAACTTATCGCGGCGGAAAGTCCAATCATAATAAGTATAACTGTCTTTTTTGGTTGCCGGCGGTAAATCGTAACTATGGCCCCGGCAAATATAATAGAAGCGAGGAAAAACGCATTTTGATATAGACATTGGACACTCAAAATTGCGGCTATTGTTCCTGCTGCTATTTGCCATAATCGGGCTTCCTGTATTATTTTCCATATCAGCCCGAATGAAATTAATATTAGAAAAATTCCGGCACCATGAGGCCGAATAGAATCAGTGATTGTGATGGATAACGGATTAAATACAAATAAAGCTAATGATAATAGTGGTACACGATAACCTAACCAGCGGCCATTCAGCCAAAATATACCAAGGATAGCGATGCCTGTCAGAAATCCAAAATACCTTAGCCCCGGCTCGCTGTTTGTAAACAAAACCGTCCAGAATCGTACTATCAGCGAGGAAAGAATGGGGAAAGAATCGTACTTCAGACAATGCCATATATCGGATAGAGAGGGCATTGTCGCCAGAGCGATACTGCCGATTTCATCTCGCCAAAATGCACCGGCATGCAGCATAAAGATTAAATGAAGAAAAACAGCCGCTGATGTTAGAATTATACCTGCTGTTAGTTCTGTTCTTTGAGTTAACAGAAGATGATATTTGAAAAAAACAGCAATCTTCTCGGCCGATTTTTTTTCTGCCACAGATGGCGTCCTCTTTGGAACTAAAACTTAAAACTCTTACAGTAACGGCTAATCAGCCTTTTCTCGATGGCGGCGGCCGTCGCTCGGCCTGGCGTGAATCGCTGTTTGATTCAGCGGAATCGCCGAGTATTTTCATCGCCTTTTTTACATCTGCGACTTTTAGAACTGCCGTCGTTTTGCCGCCTTTGGCACCGGCCGTGCAATAGCCGTATGCGATATTGATATGGGCTTTCGATAGTTTTTCCGCTACCGCCGCGAAAGCGCCAGGCCTGTTCGGCAGTGTTACGCACAGGACTTCCGTTTCGTTGTACTGCATATTGATACGATTCAGGACGTCCCGCATTTTATCGGCGGATTCGGCAACTATTCGTAATACGCCGTGCTCGACGGAATCCATTACGGTAAGAGCGAAGATATTTATTTTTGCTCTGGCAAATTCGGAAAGTATCTGAGCCATAATGCCGGGCTTATTTACCATAAAAATCGAAAATTGTTTTTCTATATCCATACCCACCCCTTTCGAATTTATCCGCCTCTGGCGGAATAAGGTCTTTTATGCTTTTTTCAACTCGTCAATCGCACTTTGTGCGTCGGGATAAAATTTGAATAATTTATCGAGATTAGTGATTTTAAAAACACGGTAGAGCTGCGGGTTTATACCGCTTATCATTACGTTGCCTTTTTGGGCGGACAACTTTTTCTTTGCGTCGAGGAGTATTCCCAGTGCCTGGGACGAGAAAAATTTAACGCCGGTAAAATCAATGAGAAGATTTTTGGGTTTTTGATTTTTTATAAGGTCCGAAATCTGCTGCGAAACAGCATCCAGCCCCTGGTCAGTGGTCAGACTTGTGACATTAAACGAGACTGTCGTCAGGGCATCTTCAGTTGTTATTTTTGTTATATTATAGTCGGTCATATTAAATCGAATACATTATATACCTATATCGGCTAAAAAGTCGAGAAGCTTTTATCATAAATCAGGCTTTAAAACACGCGGTTTTATGGCAGGGGGCCTTTTCCTCGAGCGGGGGCACATTTTTACTGCAAAAATCGTCGCCAATCGGGCATCGCCCGTAAAACGGACAGCCTGCGCACGGTTCCGCTTCCAGTACAGGGGCCGAAACGGATGTTCTCTTTCTTTCAGGTACAGGCAGGGGAATGGCGCTGAGAAGCAATTTCGTATAGGGGTGCAGAGGTTTTTCATATAAAGCGAGAGCAGGGGCGATTTCAACTATCTTGCCCATGTACATCACCGCCACATTATCGCTTATAAATTCAACCACCGACAAATCATGAGCGATAAAAAAATACGTCAGGTTGAACTGCTCCTGAAGGTCTTTGAGAAGGTTTAAAATCTGGGATTGAATTGAAACGTCCAGGGCGCTTACAGGCTCGTCGCAGATTACCAGTTTAGGCTCGACCGCCAGCGCCCTTGCGATACCGATTCGCTGCCGCTGACCGCCGGAAAATTCGTGCGGATAGCGGTTAATATGAGAAGCCGAAAGGCCGACTTTCTCCAGCAGAATTGATATGCGGTCGATAAGTTCCGAGCCTTTTGCGATTTTATGAATCTTCAGGGGTTCTGCGATAATTGAGCCTATCGTCATTCTCGGATTCAGTGAACTGTACGGGTCCTGAAAGACTATCGATATATTTTTACGGATTCCCCGAAGCAGGGACTGAGGCATCGGCAAAATGTTTTCGTCGTTAAAATAAACTTTTCCGCTTGTTGCGTGGATGAGTCTGGCTATCGTCCTTGCCGCGGTTGTCTTGCCTGAGCCGCTTTCGCCTACAAGCCCGAATGTGCTGCCGGCGGCAATCTCAAAACTTATATCGTCAACCGCTTTGACGTGGCCGACAGTTCTTCTGAGCAGTCCCTTTTTAATGGGAAACCACGTCTTAAGATTTTCAACATTTAATAAAATATTTTTCATTATTTTTTATTTCTTTGTGTCTTTGTGGCTATTTATATCCTTCCGCGTACCAGCAGGCGGCGTAGTGATTATCGGAAACCTGTTTTAACGCAGGCTCCTGAGTTTGGCATTTTTTGTCATTGCAGCCTACAGGGCATCGCGGATGAAATTTACACCCGCTCGGAAAATTCAGCGGTTCCGGAACATTTCCTGCGATAGTATTTAATCTGTTTTGTCTTGTGCCTAACTGCGGCAGGGAATTTAAAAGACCTTTCGTATAAGGATGCAAAGGTTTCCTGAAAAGTTCGACGCACGAACACCGTTCGGCGATTTTCGATGCGTACATTACCGCTACATTATCGGCTCGCTGGGCGACAACGCCGAGGTCGTGAGTTATCAGGAGAATACTCATTTTTTCGCTCTGCTGAAGTTCATCGAGCAAATCGAGTATCTGTGCCTGTATCGTAACGTCCAGTGCCGTCGTCGGCTCATCGGCAATCAGCAGCGAAGGTTTGCACGATATCGCCATTGCAATCATAACCCGCTGTCTCATTCCGCCTGAAAGCCGATGCGGATATTCATAGAGCCGTCGCGCAGGGTCGGGGATGCGGACTTTTTCGAGCATCTGCCCGGCCATCAGCCATGCGTCGGAACGGTTTTTTTTTTGATGAAGTGATATTGTTTCGGCGATTTGGTAGCCTATTGTAAAAACCGGATTCAGGCTCGTCATCGGCTCCTGAAAAATCATCGCGATTTTATTACCGCGGATTTTCCGCATTTGTTTTTCAGGGAATTCGAGAATATTTTGACCGCGGAAAAGGATTTTCCCCGATGCAATCCTGCCCGCAGGTTTTTGTACGAGCTTCATAATCGAAAGGGCGGTAACGCTTTTGCCGCACCCGCTTTCGCCGACCAGAGCGAATGTTTCCCCGTTTTCTATATCGAATGAAACATCCTGAACGGCTTTGGCTTCGCCGTTTTCGGTATCGAAAGATGTCGAAAGATTGCTAATGGATAATAATGTCTTATTATCGCTCATAGGGTTATTGCACCTTCAGTTTCGGGTCGAGCGAATCTCTAAGAGCGTCGCCGAATATATTTAATGCCAGCGAAATAATAAATATTGCCGCGGTGGCCGCCGTCATTTCCCACCAGTAGCCCTTGGGCAAATCCAGCCTTGCCGCGTCAATCATAGCGCCCCAGCTCGGACTGTTTTTTTCGCCCAGTCCCAGAAAACTCAAAATCACCTCAGCCTGTATGAACCCGACGAACTGCAGGGAAAAGCTGATTATAATCAGATGAAAAACATTCGGGATAAGATGTCTGAAAATTATCCTCGAACTGCCGCATCCGTAAGATTGTGCCGCTAAAATATAATCCCGCTCTTTATGTTTCATAACCTCGCCGCGGATAAGCCGGCAAATGCCCACCCAGCTTGTCAGGCCGATTGCAAGGTAAACGGTCGATATGCCTGAAAGCGATATTGTGCCGAGACCCAGCCAATGGAGGCTGAGCGTTTTCCCCCTGAGCACAAGAGCGAAAGCGAGGATAAGCAGAATATAGGGAATAGAGCTTAATGTCGTATAGAGCCACACGACTATGTCGTCGATGAAGCCGCGGAAGTATCCTGCCGCGGCGCCGAGAGGAACGCCTATTGACATACTGATGATGGATGCCCAAAAGGCAACGGTCAGGGAAACTCTCGCTCCGTATATGGTTTTTCGCAAAACAGAACGGCCAAGAAAATCGGTGCCTAAAATATTTTGTTTGTTCGGCCTTTCATATTCTTTGCCGACCTGCTGGTTCCAGTCCAGAAATGGCACATCGATTTTTGTCCAATTGGCCAGATAGATAAACATTACGACAAGGATATAAACGACTATTATGCCCAGTGAATACATAGCGAGCTTATGCTTGCGCAATTGTCTGAGGCTGTCGGCCCAGTAGCTTCGGCCTTTAATCTTCGGAACATTGTTTTTTTCTTTTGCCTTATTCAAAGCTTACCCTCGGGTCCACAATTGAATAACATATATCGGTAATCAGGTTGAACACGACAAACAGGATTGCCCCGATGAACGTCATTGCGTTTATAACCTGAAAATCCCGCGCTCCGATGGCGTCAATCATCAGGTATCCAAGTCCCGGAATCCCGAAAAATCTTTCTAACAGCAGCGAACCTAAAAACAAAAATGGTATTGCCAGGATAACCTGTGTGATAATAGGTATCATCGCGTTTTTGAGAACGTGACGGAAAAGAACCGAACGGCTGCTGAGTCCTTTGGCGAAAGCCGTTCGGACATAATCGTTGCGTAATTCATCGAGCATAACAGTGCGGTAAAATCGCAGGTTTCCGCCAAGCCCTGCGATGATGCCTATAAGAACAGGCAGCGCGACATATTGCGGCAAAGGCAAATCCGGCCAGAAATAAACAGGGAACAGTCCCCATTTGAAGGCCAGGAAATACTGTCCGAACAGAATAAAACTCAAAAACGGAACGCTCATCAGCACAACGCATATAAATACCGACATAATATCGATTATCGTCCCGCGGAAGAAAGCGACTATCAGCGCCAGGCTGATTGATATTGCAACTTCGCCGATAAACATCGGAACCGTCAGCGACAAAGACGGCAGCGCGCCTTGTGCGATTTTAGTGATTATCAGTTCGCGGTCGCTCCAGGACCTGCCGAACTGGAATGTCAGGCAGTTTTTCAAATGGTTTATAAACTGGCTGTCCCACGACAGAAACAAAGGCTTGTCCCAGCCGTATTCGGCACGGATTTCTTTTATGGTTTCTGCCGATGCCGCTTTGCCTGCTATCTGGTCGGACACATCCCCGCTGACAACGTTGAACAATATAAACGTTACCAGGAGGACTCCGAAAATTATCGGAATCGTATAAAGCAGTCGTCTTATTATATATGCAATCATTTTAATTTTCTTAAAAGTTCTTTATATGCGGCTTTTTTTGCCTCGTCAACCCTGCGGTATTTGCTCGTCCCGTATGCGAAGGCGTTCGGTTTGATATTCATTGCCCAGTCGTGCGTCAGAATAAATGCCACTCCGTGCGTAAGAAATATTGCCGGGCAGTCTTTTACGACTACTTCTTCGGCCTTTTTATAAAGAGCGTCTCTTTCGGCCCCGTCAGACATTACATAGGCCTTTTCATATATCTGGTCGAATTCAGGATTGGAATAGTTGAAGTTATTCGACCCGGGAGAAACATTTTTGCTGTAGAAAAGCTGTAGAAAATTTTCCGCGTCAGGGATATCTCCAACCCAGCCCAGCGCGAATATTTGTGCGCTTTTAGTCTTGATTTTATTCTGGAACGTCGGCCAATCCATATAATCCATCTCTACATCGAGTCCGGCATCGCTGAAACATCTTTTGAGAAAATCGCCTTGCTGCCTGAAAACAATATCTGTCCCGGGCATTGACAGTACCAGCCTCGGCAGTTTAGAGCCATAGATTTGCTCGGCTTCCTTTACCAGTTTTCTGGCCTTTTGAACATTATATGAAGTTTGCGATATATTTTTGATATTCGCATTGTAGCAGCTCATCAATGGCGGAATAAAGCCGTAAGCCGCCTCGCTGCGGTTGTTGGTGAATAATTCGACATATTTGTCCCTGTCAACGGCGCAGCTTAATGCCATACGCAGCGGCAGATTTTTGCCGAGAACTTCGTCTTCCATATTGAACCCGAACCAGTAAGTGCTTGGGTCTCGGAAAGTCAGCAGTTTGATATTTCTTGCCCGCATTTCAGGCGTGAGTTGCCGTCTGAGGTCGATGGCCTCGGAAAAATTGTCTTTCGGTATGCCCGAGACGTCGATTTTACCCTGCAAAAACAAAAACCATTGCGGCGGGTCTTCCTGTATAAGAACAGTTACCAGCCTGTTCGTCAGTGGAAGTTTTTTGCCGGCATCGGCGAGAATACCGTTTGTTGCGTCGTTTGCTTCGCCTTCAGACGGATAAAATTCGTCTCTGAAAGTAGGATTTTTGACCATTTCAATATAACTGCCTTTATGCCAGCGATTCAGTTTGTACGGCCCGGTTCCGACAGGGTGGTTTATTATATCTTTCCTGTAATAATCGACCGCCTCTTTCGCCATTGGCGCCGTCGGCAGATGGGCCAGCATATAGACAATCTGCGGCCACGGCCTTCTTAATTTTATTACGAGCGTCCAGTCGTCGGGTGTTTGCAGGCCTTCGACAGGCGTATTATAATCTACGTCCGCCGATGTTTTACAGGTCTTTGAATATTGCCTGAATTCATCGAGGCCGGTAATTTTATTGTCGAATATCCACCAGTTTTTGCTTATGTATTTTATATCCGCGATTCTCTTCCATGCGAACACGAAATCGCCCGCCTTCAGTTCTCTGCCTTTGTCGTCTTTGAAGCATTTATCGTCTGTAAACAGCACACCTTTCTTTATCTTTATCGTATAGACAAGCCCGTCTTCGCTTACCGTCGGCATATTTTCAGCCAGGCATGGAATAATTTGATACGGCCTTTTGAGATAGTGGTATTGATATAGGCATTCGATCATTTGGCTGGCGATGATGGAAGATGTTACGTCGCCGATATCGCCGGGGTCGAGCCCTCTGACTTTTGCGCCGTGTGTGCTGTAGAGAACGGTATCGTTGGGATCTGCTTTTGCCGGAGAGTTTAATTTTTTACCGAATAGCAGTACTAAAAATATTATGATGATTAGCAGGAGAAAGAAAAAAAATATTTTCAGGGTCACACGGCCATTCATCAGGACAAACCTCCATTGTCTGTCTGGTATTTATGAGGGATTATTTACATCTGGTTGCGTTTGGGTCTTTTTTTCCGCTTGAGGCGGTTTGGGCAATTCAGGCGGGCCAGTCTTGGCTGTCCCGTCCGTATTTCTGCCGTAATCGAAACCTGCTGCCGCCGGTAATTTTCCTAAGGTGCTTGCGGAACCGAAAAGTGAATCTGCCTCGGCAAGCAGTGCCGAGCCGCCGCCTTTTTCAATCGCTCTTTTTAACGAACCCTGCCAGTCAGGAATAAAACGGCCCAAAAGTTTCTCGGACTGGGTGATTACCGAGACAAGATTGCTCCGGCTCGTCTCGCTGAGACTCTGGTCGGCAACTATATATTTTTGTATCACAAGCGAATAAAGAATAGCGAAATTTTTAGCCATCGCTCGGCTGCTGTCGGCATCTATTTGAGTTCTGTCCGCCAAAGCCTTTAGTATTGAAGCGTCAGTCATTTCATCGTCAGCTTTCCATGCCATATAAAGGTCTATTCTCTTCTGCGATATGGCCGTCAGCATATCATTTGCCGCCGGCTGCTTTACCCCTGATGCGAACTGGGCCAGAAGGATTAGGATATCGCCGGATTGTTCTGTCTTTGCCGCCGCCCCAAGCTTCTGCGTAAATTCCTGCGACAACCGCCGGCTTTCTTCAGATGTATCGTTAAGCTGGCGAAGAATATTGGTATTACTCAGGGAATTTACGGCCCAATATCGAACTATAACATCTGGGCTTTGAAGATAATCAAGGGCCATTTTAGCCGTTTCAGTATTGGCAAGGTCATTGACTAAAATCAATAAGTTCGTTGTCAGAAGAGTCTTACGATAGCTTTCTGGCAGGGCGTTTATATTTTTAAAAACACTCGACATTTCTTTCTGGACGGACGTGAAGAACCGCGGCCCATACTGAATCTGACCGCTTTCGAGCAATGACGTGCTTCGGCTTATAATCGTGGTACGTAGCGAGGCAATATCTGAAAAATCGGTTTTCGCGATAAATTCAGAAAAAGCTTCCCCTAAAAACTCCTCTATAACCGCCGTATCAGCATCGACTAATATCTCCTTGCCTCTAACAACATCTATTTTCGCGGTATTGACGGCATAAACGGGGAACAGAGCTGACAATAAAACTAATCCGCAGAAAATAATGTAATTTATACGCATAGTTCGTAAATTCCGAAAAAAACTGAAAATAGGTAAAATTAACATCTAAAAAAGTATACAAAACTGCCGTTTCTGTCAAGGTTATTTCCATATTAGCGAGCTTATTACTCATATAACCAAATTTTGGCTGGTAATCTGTGCTGAAATCATTAGAATTCATTGCTCAAATACTTGGATTGTGCTGTAAAATTATGGGTTTTATAGCTGGAAAGATATGAAAAGTTTTAGGCTGATTATAATATTGTTCATAGCTGTTGTTTGCAGCGGCGGGTATTGCCGGGTTGCATTGGCGGTTGTGCAGCAAAAAGACGACGTAAACACGCCGGCCAAAAATGAAGTTATAAAATCCGAACCTAACGATAGCGGCGATGCCAATAACAATGGGGAACTTTTGAGTGCGGCCGAAGTTGAAGGGCCCAATACCCCTGACGGTTATATCGGAGGCGATGCCTTCAATCTTGGTTTTACCGGGATTTTAAAAGGGTATGTAAATCAGCATGGACTTGTAAATTACGCCAAATTGAGACGATTTCGGCTCGAGTTAAATGACGCGGTCGAAAAATTTTACAGTCTCAAGCCGGAAGTCTATATTACATGGTCGAGAAATGAAAAAATTGCGTTCTGGATTAATGCCTATAATATTTGCACCTTGAAAGGTATCATTGAAAATTATCCTGTAAAACCTTCGAGGTTTATGCTCCTTTTTTATCCCGCAAACAGTGTTATGCACATCAGCGGGTTAAGAGACCAGACATATTTTATGATAATGGGGATACAGTACACTCTCGATGAAATCGAAAGAGATGTGCTTCTCGGAAGGTTCGAAGAGCCAAGGTCCTGTTTCGCCGTCAGTTACGGAACTATGGGAAGCGCCCCGCTGAAACCGGAACCTTATATAGGGAAAGTACTCGAAAAACAGCTTGACGAGCAAATGCGGAATTATTTCAGCCGCCCGGATGCCCTCCGGATTGATGAGACCAACAATGTTGTTTATCTTTCGCCTATATTCAAAATGTATAAATGGCACGAAGACGCGTTTTTAAAACGGTATGAAACCAATAAGCTTTTCAGAGAGTACCTGCCTGTCGACAGGGCGATACTTAACTTCGTAAAGGATTTTATCTCGGAACCGAATGCGAATTTTCTTAAACGAAAACAATATTCGATTGAATATATAAAGTACAACTGGCAGCTTAATGAACAGCCGGCGGAATAATTAATTAATAAGGAAAAGATAAACTATGTCAAAGAAAAGAAATTGTACCAGTTTAAATTGCAGCAATGATAATTACCTGTTCACGAGCGAGTCTGTGACTATGGGGCATCCCGATAAGGTCGCCGACCATATATCGGATGCCATCCTCGATGCGCATCTTGCTCAGGACCCCAACAGCAGGGTTGCCTGTGAAACGCTTGTAAAGACAGGCATGGTTATGGTCGCGGGTGAAATTACTTCCAGCGCAATAGTGGATGTGCCTTCGGTTGTTCGCCAGACCATAAAGGAAATAGGTTATACGGATCCCGAGATGGGTTTCGATTATGATAATTGTGCCGTTCTTGTAGGACTTGGCACACAGAGCCCCGATATTTCGCAGGGTGTTACCCAAGGCCAGGGCCTTCACAAGGAGCAGGGTGCCGGCGACCAGGGCATTATGTTTGGTTTCGCCTGCAAGGAAACCCCTCAGCTTATGCCTATGCCCATTCAGCTTGCTCAGCAGCTCGTCGAAAAACTTGCGAAGATGCGCCAGAGCAAAAAACTTCCATGGCTGCGTCCCGACGGAAAAAGCCAGGTAACTGTCGAATACCGAAACGGAAAACCTTACAGGATTCACACTGTTATTATTTCTACGCAGCATTCGCCGGATATAAAATATAATAAACTCCGCAGTGAGATAATTAAAAAGGTTATACTGCCTGTACTGCCGAAGAAAATGGTTGATAAGAATATTATCTTCCACGTTAATCCCACCGGCAGGTTTGTTATTGGCGGCCCGAAAGGCGATTGCGGACTGACCGGCAGAAAAATTATCGTTGACACTTACGGCGGCATGGGTGCTCACGGCGGCGGTTGTTTCAGCGGAAAGGACCCGTCGAAAGTCGACCGTTCAGCCAGCTATATGGCAAGATATGTAGCCAAAAATATCGTCGCGGCAGGACTCGCAGATGTTTGTGAAATACAGCTTTCTTATGCAATTGGCGTTGCAGAACCTGTTTCGGTTCATATTGACACGCAGGGCACTGCGAAGGTCAGTGAAAAAGAAATTCAATCGGCCGTAAGGAAAGTTTTCCCGCTTACACCGAGAGGCATTATTACCCATCTGAAACTCAAACGACCGATTTACGCGGCCACTTCATATCACGGCCATTTCGGAAGAACAGGCGAGAATTTCACATGGGAAAAAACTGATATGACCGGCAAACTGCGAAAGGCTTTGGGACTGTAGGGAAAATATGGCTTCAGAATTTATCAATGACGACTTTCTTTTGCAGACTGAAACCGCCAGGAATCTTTACCGTAATCACGCGGCAAAAATGCCCATTTACGATTATCACTGTCATATTCCCGTAAAGCAGATTGCCGATGATGCCCGCTTCGAAAACATAACGCAGGCCTGGCTATACGGCGACCATTACAAATGGCGGGCGATGAGAACTAACGGCGTCGATGAGCGTTACTGCACAGGCGACGCGAGCGATTGGGAAAAATTTCAAATGTGGGCGCAAACCGTTCCATATTGCCTTCGCAATCCGCTTTATCACTGGACGCACATGGAGCTTAAAAGACCCTTCGGCATAACAAAACTTTTATCTCCCGCCACAGCCGGGGAAATATATGACCAGTGTAATGAGCTTTTGAAATCTCCCAGGTTCAGCACACGCGGAATTATGCGTCAGATGAATGTAAAACTTATCTGCACGACGGATGACCCTATTGACGACCTTCGCCATCACAGAAAAATCGCGACAGACGGCTTTGAGATAAAGGTCTATCCAGCCTGGCGGCCCGATAAGGGAATGGCCGTTGAGAATATCGAAGCTTTAAACGAATGGATAGATAAGCTTCAGGCCGCCGCCGATATGGAAATTAAAAATTTCGACTGCTATCTTGCTGCGATAAGGAAAAGACACGATTTTTTCCACGCGAATAACTGCCGATTAAGCGACCACGGCATAGAAACCGCTTTTGCCGAAGATTACACCGACAGCGAAATCAAAAAAATATTTGATAAGATTCGCCACGGCAAAGACCTTGATACCCGCGAAATGCTGAAGTTCAAATCGGCTATGATGTATGAGTTCGGCGTTATGGACGCTGAAAAAGGCTGGACTCAGCAGCTTCATCTCGGTGCGCTCCGGAATAACAACAGCAGGTTATTTAAGACTCTCGGCCCCGATACCGGTTTTGACTCCATCGGAGATTTTGAAATCGCAAAACCGCTCGCCAAGTTTCTCGACCGGCTCGACTCGCAAAACAAACTGCCTAAGACTATTCTTTATAATCTCAATCCGCGCGACAATGAACTTTTGGGCACGATGATAGGTAATTTCCAGTGCGCAGCATCCCTTACGGGAGACGGTTCCGTCCCGGGCAAAATGCAGCTCGGCTCAGGCTGGTGGTTCCTCGACCAGAAGGACGGAATGGAAAAGCAGATGACTGCTCTTTCCAACCTCGGCCTTTTGAGCAGGTTTGTCGGAATGCTCACCGATTCGAGAAGTTTCCTTTCCTATCCACGCCACGAATATTTCCGCAGAATTTTATGTAATCTTCTCGGCAGTGATGCCGAAGCAGGCCTTGTGCCGAAAGATACCAAACTCCTCGGCCAAATGGTCGAAGACATCTGCTACAATAACGCCAAAAATTATTTCGGCATGAAACTATAAATCCGAAAAACCGCCGGTTTATCCGGCGGGCTTCTCTCTCATTTCATATAAATTGCTTGCCAGCAGAATACTTTTAAACGGCTCTTTCCTGAATATTGTAAAGTTAAGTGGTGCGTACTCGGCATCTCCGTTTTCGATTACGAATTTATCTCTTGCCATTGCCGCGACTATCAGGCCGTTAGGCGTAAACGGGCTGTAGAAGCATCGCCGTCTGTTTTCAGTATGATATGCCGCGCAGTAAATCAGCTTATTTTTTATTTTCTTTTTTCTTATACTTACTCCGACAAATCCGGTCGAGCTTTTCAGTATCCGGTTAAGCATATTTTGTCGGTGCGTAACGATTCTTAAATTGCACCTGCGGTTATCCAGCGGGTCTCTGTTTATGTGGTCAACGATTTGTCCTTTCTTTGCCTTGACGATTATTCGTGCCATCGCCGTTGTCTTTCTGGTTTTTCGATTGCGCGCAAAGACCTGTCCTGCCTTACTGATTATCAGCGTTGAATTTAGTATCATCGGCAGACAAAAAATATCCGCGTCGATTTTTACATCTCTCCCCGCCACTTTTCTTATTACGTAATCTTCTTTTTTCGTAACCATTGCTTCGTGCTTCTTCTTTTCTTCGTGATGAATAATAATCAACGTAATCAGCGTAATCTGTGATTAATAGTTTTGTGTCTTAGCCGGTCTCGCCATAACCTTGGCGATGGCGAATGCCTTTGTGTCTTGTACTAAATAAGATTTTTGCATAATCATATCCTCGTTAATCGATTGCGGTATCGGTAACGTCGCGTTAATCGTTATTCGTTTATTGTGTTTTGTCTTTTAACACCAAACCTAAACCGGGGACCGGCACACGTGACGTTACCGTTACTAATACCTATAACAATAAGGGCCTCTACCCTTACTGAAAACTTGCGCGCTTTTGACGAACTTTTCGCAAAATTTTTTGGGCCTGAATTTATAACTGCTTGTATGGTTTGAAGATAAAAATTTTCAAAAAATCTCATTTTTCACATTTGCGCAATTTTTTTATTGCGCAAAATTGACTATTCGGATATTTACAGTCCAATTTTTGGTTAGCCCTGCCAATACCTTGGCAGGGTTTGCTCTTTGTTGAAGACCAATTTTGAGGCTTTTTGGAATTCTTTAGATTATATTGTACACTTTAAATATACAGCGGGTAATCCCTGTGGTGGGTGACTTGAGTCTTGGCTTCCGGAGGTTGGGCTCAAAGGGCATTGGCACCATGGGCGCCGCTTTTTTTATGCGCTCTAATATCCGCCGCCAGATACGCTTCATCGAAGCGAAGCGGAGATCCCGATGCATCGGGACTCTCCACGATATACTAAATCTTGTTTTTTGTGCCTTAGTGTCTTTGTGGCTATCACTATTTTCCCTTTGCTTTAAGCCATTTTTATTACTATACTATGGTATTGTGTCAGTAAAAAGTAGATACTTCAACTCTTGTATAAATTAAGGAGACAGTTGATGGATAGAAAAATACTGCTCAGCGAAAAAGACATCCCCAAACAGTGGTACAATCTCGCAGCCGATTTGCCCAGTCCTCTTCAGCCGCCGCTTGGCCCGGATGGCAAACCTATCACGCCCGAAATGCTCGCTCCTGTTTTCCCGATGAACATCATCGAACAGGAAGTCAGCATGCAGCGTTGGATTGATATTCCCGCCGAAGTGCTCGAGATTTTATATCAGTGGCGTCCGGCTCCGCTCAGAAGGGCGATTCGGCTCGAAAAATATCTCAAAACGCCCGCAAAAATTTTCTACAAGGATGAAAGCACCAGCCCGCCAGGCAGTCACAAACCGAATACCGCCGTCGCGCAGGCTTATTACAATAAGGTTGCCGGCATAAAGAAAATCACAACAGAGACAGGCGCCGGCCAGTGGGGTTCGGCTCTTGCTTACGCCTGCAATCAGTTCGGCCTCGAATGCAAGATTTATATGGTTCGAATCAGTTTCGACCAGAAACCTTTCCGAAAAATTATGATGCAGGTCTGGGGAGGAAATTGCGTCGCAAGCCCGAGTAACGAGACCAGCTTCGGCCGCAAAATTCTTAAGGAAATGCCAAATACTCCCGGCTCCCTCGGCATCGCGATTTCAGAAGCGATTGAAGAAGCCGTCAGCGACAAAGAAGGAAAGACGCGTTATTCACTCGGCAGTGTTCTTAACCACGTTATGCTCCATCAGACAATCATCGGTCTCGAAGCGAAAAAACAGCTCAAGATGATTGGCATTGATAAACCTGACATCGTTATCGGCTGCGCAGGAGGCGGAAGCAATTTCGCAGGCCTGTCGTTTCCGTTTGTGCAGGACAAAATTAACGGCACAAATATTGAAATTATTCCCGTAGAGCCGAAGGCTTGTCCGTCGATGACTCGCGGCGAATTTGCTTATGACCACGGCGACACTGCCTGTATGACTCCGCTTCTGGCGATGTACACGCTCGGCCACGCATTTATGCCCGAACCGATACACGCCGGCGGTTTGCGTTATCACGGAATGGCTCCGCTCGTTTGCCAGGCCATTGTCGAAGGTCTCTTAAAGCCAAGGGCATATCATCAGCTTAAGTGTTATGAAGCCGCTCTTACATGGGCAAAGACCGAGGGCTTTATTTGTGCTCCGGAGACCAGCCACGCCATTGCCGCCGCCATTGATGAAGCGAATAAGGCAAAAGAAGAGGGCAAGGAAAAGGTAATTCTGTTTAGTTATAGCGGCCATGGCCTTATGGATTTAAGCGGCTATGATGCGTATTTGAGTGGAAAGTTGAAAGATTATGAATTGCCTGATGCTGATTTGAAAAAATCTACGGAGGTTTTGAAGGGGCTGCCAAAACCCTCAACCAAAAAATCCGGAAAGTGGTAACAAAATATGATTAGCCCTGCCATTACTATGGCAGGGTTTGTTCATTCAAATTACCAAAAGCCCGCCGATTTATTCGGCGGGTTTTTCTTTATAAAGGTTACGATGAATAATAATAATTTAATCATTATCAGCCTGCTGCTGATTGTCTGTTGCGGTGCTTTCGTAAATGCCAAACAGTCTTTCGGTATCGGACATGCCAAAAAGCAAAATATTATTATGACTGTTCGCGGGCCGATAAAACCCAGTTCTTTCGGCAAAACGCTGCCGCATGAGCATATACTTGTCGACTTCATCGGCGCCGGGAAAACCGGCCCGGACCGTTATGATGCGAACGAAGTTATTTCTATAATGCTGCCATATCTGCTGGAACTGAAAGACAGAGGTTTTACAGGATTTGTCGATTGTTCGCCGGCATTTCTGGCAAGGGATGTGAAAATATTGAAACAGCTCTCCGGACAGACTGGCCTGAATATCCTCACCAATACAGGCTTATACGGCGCATCGAATGATAAGTATCTTCCCGAATATGCGTTCAGCAAAACCGCCGACCAGTTGGCTGCAAGATGGACTGCCGAGTGGGACAGCGGAATAGAAGGTACAGGAATTTATCCCGGCTTTATAAAAACTGCCGTCGACCCCGGCCCGCTCAATGACACGGACAAAAAACTTATCCGTGCCTCGGCAAGGACGCATCTCAAAACCGGTCTTACGATTGCCTGTCATACCGGCCAGGCTCAGGCCGCACTTGAGGTATTGGAAATTATCCGCCAGGAAGGCGTTTCCCCGTCGGCCTTGATAATTGTTCATGCTAATGGAATCGCCGACCCCAATGTCAGGATAAAAATCGCCGCGGCAGGGGCGTGGGTGGAACTTGACGGCGTTAATGAAAATTCGATAGCGCAAAATGTTAAATTCATAAAAGAATTGATGGGGGCTGGCCTGCTCAATCGAACGCTTATTTCGCAGGATGCAGGCTGGTATAATGTTGGCGATGAAAAAGGCGGACAGAAAATTCAGCCCTTTACTATAATAGCTGACCGGTTGATTCCTGCGTTAAAGCGGGCCGGCCTGACCGATGCGCAGATTAGGCAGTTGATTGTAGAAAACTCCGCAAAAGCATATACCGTTAAAGTAAGAATCTAAGAATTCATTTATTCCAATTTCCCCAAGCCCCTGTGTTTATCGCGGGGGTTTTCTTTTAATCGTTTAGCCCCCGGACCTGCCTGTCCGTCCGTAGCCTTGTCGAAGACGGAAGTTTTAACGAAGGAGGATGGCGAAGGCGGATACTGGGGGTTCGTCATTGTTCGTATTCGGGGGGGGGGGGGCAACTGGGGGATTTCTTCGGAAAAAGGTATTGATTCTGGGTTTGGAATAGCTATAATATACAGCTCAATTGGAATGAGGATTAATATTGAGAAGAAAAAATTGAAGGATCATAAAATGAGGCGATTTACAAACCTGATTATCGTTAGTGGATTTCTGCTTACTATTTCTGTCTTTACACTGTTATGTACCCCCGGCTGTGCAAAAAAACCACAGGAACCAAATGAAATAAAAATTGGGGCTATCCTACCTCTTACTGGTGATGGGGCAAAATATGGACAGAGTGCTAAAAAAGGTATAGACTTAGCTTTAAAAGAAATAAATACTGCAGGTGGAATCCACAATAAAAAACTCAAAATTATTTATGAAGATAGTATATTAGACCCTAAACAAGGAGTCAATGCAGCAAATAAGCTGATTACTGTTAATAAAGTTCCTGTTATTATAGGTGCAATGGCAAGTTCAGTCACCTTAGCTATAGCTCCTATAGCAGAAAAAAGCCATACTATTCTGCTTTCACCGGCATCTTCTGCTCCCGATATAACCAAAGCGGGTGATTATATATTCAGAAACACATATTCTGACATTTACGAAGGGCCCGTCATGGCTCGTTACGCTTACGAGAAGCTTGGTTTTAGGCAGATAGCTATATTGCATATCAATAATGATTTCGGTGTTGGTCTAAGTAAAGCTTTTCAGCAAAGTTTTGTTCAGCTAGGCGGAAAGATAGTTGATTTGGAAAGTTATGAAAATTCCTCTGATTTCAGAAGTCAACTGAACAAGGTGAAACAGTCCAACCCGGATTCGATTTATCTGGTTGGGTATTCAGAAATGGGGCTTGTTATTCGCCAAGCAAAGGAAATGGCTTTAAACAATCAAATTCTAAGTTGTATTATGTTTGAAGACCCTAAAATACTCGAAGTTGCTGGAGATGCAGCAGAAGGAGTTATCTATACATACCCAACATATAATCCAAACAGTAATCAACAAGACGTAGTTAATTTTGTGCAAATATTTAGGCAAAAATATAATGAAGAACCAGATATTTATGCCGCGAGTTCATATGATTCATTAAAGATTTTAGCTTATGCAATGAATAAGGGTGGACTTGAGGCGGCATCAATCAAGCAAACATTATATTCTATAAAAGATTTCCCTGGGGTAACTGGTTCTACCACTTTTGACAACAATGGCGATGTAACTAAACCAATTGGAATTAAACAAGTACAGAATGGTAAATTTACTTGGCTGGAAACAAAATTTTGAAAAACGTGATGAGGTAAACAATTATGGATTTCACTTTCTTTTATACCCAAGAGCAACTTAATGGTTTTCTGAACTCTAAGTTTAAATCAACGGTTTTGTGCCCAAAAACTGATCGAATAGTAGAGACTACGACTTCACACCATGAAAATAATCATGTTAGTTTGTCTCCTAAACTTGAAAATATTTTGGAAGAAATCGCAATTACTAAGGAACTTGTTGACCCTCTAATTGAACGATACATAGAAAGTGTTGAAGATAAATCAATTTTACAATTATTAAAATATAATAACAAAACTTGGAGCTGGCGTGAAAAAAGTTTTTTGACACGAGCATGTGCTCTTACACTCGGTGCGGAATTTACAATGCCTTTAATTAAAGCAACTGCTGGTATCGAGCTTATGGGGATGAGTTTTTGTTTGATAGATGATATTATCGATGAAAGTTCATTTTATGACTTAAAACAAACAACTTGGGCAAAATATGGTTATAAAGAAGCTATTTGTGCAAGCCAGATACTAATATCATTGGCACATAAAGCTCTAATTGATGCCTGCAGCGAAGCCAAAATATCTGGAGATTATTTTGAAAAAGTAATGCAAACCTTCCGAGCAATACAAGGTGACGCCTATACTAGTCAGTTTATGGACATAGAATCTGAAAAAACATCAATCTTTTCAGAAGATAGTTATTTTAAAATGACATCTAAATTTCCAGGCACTTTTTATAAGGGAGCCATACAGATAGCATGTTTGTTATCCTCTATTAATGATGACCGAGTTACAAAACTACAAGAATTTGGTCGGTTATTAGCAATAGCTAACCAAATCAGGGATGATTTGATTGAAATAATTGGAGATGAGCAGGTTATTGGCAAAAAAATTGGAGCTGATATCTCACAAAAGAAGAAAAGATTACCTTTGATAGTTTTCCTCCGAACTCGGCATGACGAATATAAAGAGTTTCTTCTTAGTAAAGCCTTTAAAGAAATTCATGCCAAAGAGGTACTATGCAAAATTCAATCAAATGGCGTGGTCGATGCTTGTATAGCACATGTGAATACTTTTATAGATAATGCGGTTGAACAATTGACAGCTTTAGGAAAGAATAAATGGACAGATTTGCTTGAGAATTTAGCCGAGTCAGTAACTGATTTTAGATGATATAACAATATTAATTAGTTTGAATAATTGGAATATGTTCTGATGGAACAAGAACAACCACAAAACCAACAACCCGAGAATATGGTAATGTTTAGTAAAACAGCTTATAGTGTTTTAAAGAATATCATACTATGGCCAAAAAACTTTCATTGGGTAACATTTTTTGCTACTTCTACAATACCATTTCAAACATGGATGACTCCTACTTCTTTTTTGTATTTTTGCCTAACCACAAGTCGTTGTGCAGATTGTACGAGAATTTTCTTAAATTCTAACACTATAGAACAAATTAAAAATTCCGATGAAACCTTATATGCTGCCACTATTTTGCAAGCTCATGAGATATTTAATCTTCGCACACATTTTTTTACGTACGATCAAGTTTATAATTTTTTAAATGAAAGCCAAACTACTACATGGCCGACTAGATGCAAATCACTGTATCGCACAAAATTAACTAAGGAGGCAATACAAGATTTTATTAAAAATCCTAAATACTTAGACTTTGGGTTATTAGAAAGTGCAAATCAAGCAGTGTTACTCTTACCTATAAAGCAAAATGGAATAATGAATATTGAGGTAATAACACAAAAAACTAATTTGTGCGAATGTTTCAATAGACTTGTTTATGAAGCAAATTTATCGCCATTTAGCATTGTCTGCAAACCAGAAATAGTATTAACTTATCGACGATTAAAAGAAACTTTAGAAATAGGGAAAGAAATAACGCCTGCCGGGGATGTCAGATCTGACTATTTTTTAAACTAAGATGAACTTTATTATTAATGGATTAATTATTGGGAGTATTTACACACTCATCGCTGTGGGCTTTGTCCTTATTTATCGTACAGTCCGTTTCTTTCATTTTGCCCATGGTGCGGTTTATGCAGCGGGAGCGTACTTGGCGTATAGCGTATTGCGGATAGCGTTTAGTGAGAGTAATTCACTTGTGGCGCTGATTTTAGCCGTATTGGGAGGAGTAATTGGGGCCGGGATAATCGGAGTCCTTATTGACAGGATGATTTATAAACCGCTAAGAAGGAAAAAAGCACCGAATCTGGTCTTTTTAATCGCTTCATTCGGGGTATTTATCTTTGTCCAGAATTTTTTGCAGTTAATCTATGGCGCTCAAATTCTTACTATCCGAACCGGGCCGGTAAAAGAAGGCCGTCATTTCTTAGGCGCAATAATTACAGATATCCAAATAATGATTTTGATTGTCTCAGTGTCCCTCTGTGTCGCTCTGTGGCTATTTATTAAGTATACCAAACTCGGCAAAGCGATGAGAGCAGTTGCTGATGACCCAATGGCCGCCAGTATCGTCGGCATAAATCCGGAGCGGATTATCCTTGCGGCGTTTGCTATCGGTTCGGCTCTGGCCGGGGCTGCCGGAATCCTTATTTCGCTTGAGACTAATATCGAGCCAACAATGGGAATGAACGCCATACTCAAAGGAATCATCGCATCCATTATCGGCGGAATCGGCAGTATTCCGGGTGCAATGCTCGGCGGACTCTTCCTCGGCCTTGCCGAAAATTTGGGGATATGGAAAATCTCCGCAGGTTGGAAAGACTGCATCGCCTTTGTGATTTTGATTGTATTTTTATTGCTCCGCCCCGGCGGGATTATGGGAGTAAAATCGACAGGAGAAAAACTGTAATAAATGGAATATTTGCTGCATATTTTGGTTATAACGGGCATTTATATTATTCTGACGCTCAGTTTGAATTTGCTTGTCGGCTATACGGGTCTTGCTGCATTAGGGCATGCGGCGTTTTCCTGCGTGGGTGCGTATGCTTCCGCACTTCTTGAATTAAACTACGGTCTCTCGCCGTGGCTGGGGCTGTTAGTCGGGGCTTGTGTTGCAGCCGTTTTAGGTGCTTTTATTGGTATTCCATCTTTGCGGCTGAAAGGCGACTACTTAGCCATTGCGACCTTTGGGTTTGGCGTGATTGTATATTCCGTTGCTAAAAACTGGGTATCTTTTACTCGCGGCCCGATGGGCCTGCCGGGAATACCGGCCTTTTCAATCTTTGGTGTTCAGTTATCTGAGGTCTGGCAGTATCTGGTTCTTGTCGCTGTTTTTGTCTTTATAACATATTTTGTGATAAACAGAATAGTCAATTCGCCTTTTGGCAGAGTGCTGAGGGGCATTCGTGAAGATGAAATAGCGGCTCTTGCTATGGGCAAGAACATAAATAAATATAAGATTATAGTTTTCATCGTTGGTGCTTTTTTCGCAGGCATCGCAGGAAGTCTTTACGCCCATTATATCACGTTTATCGACCCATCGAGTTTTACTGTAATGGAGTCGATAACGATTCTCCTGATGGTTGTCTTCGGCGGAATGGGAAGTTTAGGCGGCTCTTTTGTAGGGGCTGCTGTTCTTGTTATATTTCCGGAGATGTTGCGGTTTCTGGGTATGCCAAGCTCTATAGCGGCACCGCTGCGGCAGATGATTTATGGTTTATTATTGATTATCCTGATGCTTAAAAGGCCGCAGGGTATTCTCGGAACATATCGGTGGAAATGATAAATGCCTGATAACACAAATATATTTTCCGCTTCTGGCCTGAGCAAAGAATTTGACGGCGTCAAAGCTCTTGACAATGTCTCTTTTGAATTAAAAAAAGGCGGTATTACCGCCCTGATAGGCCCCAACGGCGCGGGTAAAACGACTTTGTTTAACATCGTTACTGGTTTTCTCAGGCCTGGTGACGGTAAATTCTTTTTTAAGGGAACGGAGATTACTTCTCTTAGTCCCTGGAAAATCGCACGAATTGGAGTCGGCAGGACTTTTCAGAACATCAGGCTCTTTCCACAAATGACGGTCCTGGAAAATGTTATGCTTGCGTTGAAATACGATAAGGGTGAAAGCTTAGCAGGTGCTTTGCTGCAAAGCAAAGCATTGAAAAAAGAAGACAAGGAAAATACCGAGCACGCTCTTGAACATCTAAGAGAAGTCGGCCTATTAGAAAAAAAAGGTGAACTTGCTGAAACCCTTTCACACGGACAAAGAAGGCTTCTTGAGATAGCACGTGCCTTGGCTTTGGAGCCGCAGCTTTTGCTTTTTGATGAGCCGACAGCCGGTCTTTTCCCGGGAATGGTTCCGAAAATGAAACAAATCATTCGTCAGCTTGGCCTGTCGGGCAAAACTATTTTTTTTATTGAACATAATATGAAAACCGTTATGGACCTTGCTGAAAGGATTATTGTTCTCAACTACGGCAAAAAAATAGCTGAAGGCACACCCGAACAGATTCAACAGAACCAAGTAGTAATCGAAGCCTACCTGGGCAGGAGAAGAAAAATTGCTACTTGAGGTAAAAAATCTGACTGTTCGATACGGCACTGTAACGGCCTTGAAAGATGTCTCCTTTACGGTCAATGAAGGTGAAATTGTAGGAATGATAGGTCCGAACGGAGCAGGTAAATCTACATCCCTTAAGGCTGTTGCCGGTCTATTGAAAGCTGGAAATGGTACTATTGGAAGTGGAGAAATACTATTTAATGGTAAAAACATCAAAGGGCTAAGAACCGATCAACTCGTTGTCCGGGGTATATCTTTGGTTCCGGAAGGCAGGCGTGTTTTTCCAACAATGACGGTGCTGGAAAACATTCAAATGGGAGCTTTTCAGCGTAGAGACAGGGCATTAATCAATAAAGATATTGATTTAGTTTTTTCACTTTTTCCTAAGCTTAAGGAAAGAATTAAGCAAAAAGCCGGCACTCTTTCTACCGGCGAGCAGCAGATGCTTGCTATGGGCAGAGCGCTTATGCTGAAACCCAAATTATTATTGGCCGATGAACCTTCTTTAGGTCTGTCTCCCAATTTTGCGGAGTTGATTTTTGAAAAACTTGTGGAAATCAATAAAAATGGTACCAGCGTATTGTTGGTCGAGCAAAATGCTGTAGAGGCTTTGCGAATAGCTCATAGGGCTTATGTATTCAGTATCGGCGAAATCAAACTGAACGATACAGGCCAAAATCTGTTGAATAATATAGAGGTCAAGAAAACCTTCTTGGGTGGCTAAAATTTCTTCCCTCTATACCCTACACCCTATACGCTCTATCCGCTTCACGTTATTCTGCTGTTTTGCCTCCAGTGACTCCAATAACTATCGACTATCAACTAACAACTATCAACTTATATACCAAATGGTGACTTTGTGGCTAAAGCTCTTGCAAAAGATAATTTTTCTGGTAATATATTGTTCTGTATTTAGTTGTTAACTCTAACTGCTTTACAGGTAAAGAGTTATAATTAGCAAAATGGGTCGGTGCCCGAGCGGCCAAAGGGGACGGGCTGTAAACCCGTTGGCGCAAGCCTACGTTGGTTCGATTCCAACCCGGCCCATTTTTTTTAATAATCCGGATAGTGAATATCGAAACTTGAATTAGGTGCAAAATCTGAATATTCTGATTTTGCTGATTTGGATTTCTAATATTTGAAGTTTTCTGATTCGGATTTACAATTTTCGGATTCTGTTGATTTTGTTTTTTGTATTTCGGTTTTCTTTTTCGGCGGCGTAGCCAAGTGGCCTAAGGCGACGGTTTGCAAAACCGTTATCCGTGGGTTCGAATCCCACCGCCGCCTGTCCTGAGGATATCAAAAGATATATTGTTATTACAGACCTGTATAATAACCTATCCTGAAGGGGAGACAAAAGACAGGTTGTGTAATGAGAGAATGGTCAGCCAAGATGAAACCAATTGTAAGGACTTGCAAACACCTTCCAGGTCAATATTATTTCCGAAATAGTAATAGCAGCAACCCAGAAAACAACCAATATCAACGGATTAAACCTAAGCTTTAACGCTGTCAACAGCTTTTCCAGGCCATTCAGATATAGAATAAGAAACGGTACCAAAGCCGTTACTATCAATCTGCCCGACGTGAAATAAGGGTGCTCCTGCGAAGGATACCAGCATTTTCCATAGTCATAAAGTACAGATAAAACAGCTAACATCAAAACCGATACGGCTATCAAAACAAAACTAAGCTGAAAAACAGTGCGCTGACGCTTTTGCTTGTTCCTGAATAAAAAGACCAGCGATACCAACAGAAAAACACCAGTTGAAATTACATATAACAAATCAAAGAAATTCGACGATATTCTTTTTAAATGCCATACAAATTCACCCCGCCAAAAAGTTTTTGTCAGCTCAGTAAGGAAAAACATAAGGCCGCTGAGACTGAAAATCGGGTGATGCCAAATTTGCGAGAACGGCCTGACTTTCCATCCTAAAAAGTCGATTTTGGCGGCATCGCCGGTTATGTCGCCCAAGACGATATAGTTTCTTATCATCCAGAGGCAAAGAGGGATTATCGATACTCCAAGCAGAACAAAGAGCCTGAGAATATTTTCTTTTAACTTTCTTTCGGTGATTATCTGCCTAAACTTCAGGATGATTACAAGGCCCAATAATGCGAGCATTGTAATATTCGTTATTTTATTCAAAAAAGTTACGGCGATTACGGCCGCGGTGAAGAAATAAAAAGACAAAGATTTTTCCTCGAATAGTATTTTCATAAGCATAAAAAAAGACAGCGAAAACAACAAAGGGGAGAGGGCATCGTTAGTTATGGAATAAAACGAGTCCTGCGGGAAAAAGGCCACCATTATCGGCAAACCTTTCTGCAGGAAATTATTATCCGGAAACAAAAGTTTTCCTGTCAGATAAGCAATCCAAACCATCGCGATGAACACAGGAATATTCAAAAATCTCAGGAAGTAAATCAAATCCCCTTTATTTAATCCTATGAATTTTCCCCAATTCGAGCACTGTCCGGCGCAGAGATAATATACCGGGAAAGAACCCGTTTCGTGATTTATCTCGCCAAGATAGGAGTCGAGACGGTTTTGAAAGTCTTCTGTTTTTTCTACATCAGGATATTTCCATAACGGGAGGATATCTGAGGCAGAAACGGCGCCGGAGAAATATTCCGGGCCGGCATATATAATTAATAATTCCAAAGTCCTGCGGTCGTAGCTTTCTATGCCTTTTTCGGGGATGCGACCTTCGGCATATTTACAAACCAAATCGAGATGGGCAGGCTCATCGACATTATTTCCTATGGGGAAAGCGGCATTAAAAATGAAAACTCTTATGCCTGCCAAGACAAGTATCGCGATGATGAATTTTCTGCCGGGACTATTTTTTGCTTCCTTTTTATTCATATTTGACAGTATTATAATATATAGTATTGGGAACGCAATAATGGTCTTTTTTTAAGATACGATAAAAAGAGAGATTAAAAAGGTGTCGCCTAACGTTCGAAAGCCATCGAGTCCCAAAAGGACTTTATCCAGTATCCTGTTGGCAGCAGTTCTTATATTGCTGGTTATGGTTACGATAATAATCAGGCTTCGCATGCTTGATATTCCTCTCGAACGTGACGAAGGCGAATACGCTTACGCAGGGCAGTTGATGCTTGAGGGCGTTCCGCCATATTCATTGGCTTACAATATGAAGATGCCGGGCATTTATGCGGTCTATGCGGTGATTTTAGCAGTTTTCGGTCAGAGTGCATCCGGCATTCATCTTGCCGTACTGTTTATCAACGCCGCGACAATCATACTGCTCTTTTTTATGACAAAGAAACTTTTTGGGCCGATTGCCGGTGTCGGGGCGGCAGTTTTTTTCGCGATTACTTCAGTAAGCAGAACCCTTAATGCATCGGCAAACGCGGAAAATTTCGTTGTTCTGCCCGCGATAGCTGGAATAATGCTTTTAATAAATTTTATTAACACTAAAAAGTATTTATTCCTTATAACGGCCGGTATCCTGTCCGGTATCGCTTTCCTGATGAAACAGCACGGGGCGGGGTTTATACTTTTCAGTTATTCAATTCTTTTTTGGGATCAGGTTCATCAAAAGCCGATGAATTACAAAAGGCTTTCATCTGTAATTCTTATTTATTCTTTTTTTACAATTTTGCCCTTTTTGATTACCTGTTTAATTTTGTGGTATTGCGGGGTGTTTGAGAAATTCTGGTTCTGGACGTTCGAATATTCGCGGCAATACATCAGTATAACTTCTTTTCATGAAGGCTTTGCAAATTTAAAAGAGGCCCTGCGGCAAATAGTTTCATCGGCTCCTTTTGTATGGCTGTTCGCGCTGCTGGGCATTTCGAGTATTATCTGGAACAGAAATATTCGCAAATATGGTATGTTCCTTATCAGTTTTTTAATTTATTCTTTTCTAATGGTTTGTCCGGGGCTGTATTTTCGCAATCATTATTTTGTTCTCTTTTTGCCTGTATTATCCATATTGGCAGGAGCTGGAGTTGTCGCCATTCAGGATTTTGCAGGTAAACGCATAAAGTCGGCTTCTAAAGCAGCTTTTATCTCGATTTTAATTATTCCTGCAGTCTGGTTCGAGAGTTTTTACAGCCAGAGAAGTTATCTTCTGGAATCGGACGCTTTTGTGCTGTCACGGGCCAATTTTGGTTTAAATCCCTTTCCGGAGGCGCAGAAGATAGCGGAATTTATAAAGGCTAATTCCAATAAGGATGACAGGATAGCGGTGTTAGGTTCCGAGCCGGAGATATTTTTTTACTCTCACAGGCGTTCGGCTACCCCTTATATTTATGTTTATCCGCTTGTGGAGCCGCATCCTTACGCGGTCGATATGCAGCGTGAAATGATTAATCAGATCGAAGCTACCAAGCCGAGATTTGTTGTTTTTGTGAAATTTCATTATTCCTGGCTGTTCAGGCCTGAGTCTGGGAAACTAATTCTTGACTGGGCGGATAACTATGTATCTACCCATTACCGCCAAATTGGCCTTGTGGAGATTGCCGTTCAGGGCCAGACATTATATCACTGGAATTCAGTTGCCAAATCGTCAAAAGGCGACTATTTAATATTTATTGGTGAACGAATTGATTAGATTAACTTTGATAGTTTATAAAAAATGAAAAAAATAGTTTCTGATAATCCAAAACCGACTGATTCTAAAAGTATCTTATTTAATATTTGCCTGACGATGCTGTTTATATTACTGGTATCTGTTACGGTAATTATCAGAATCAGAACTCTTAATGTGCCGCTTGAACGTGACGAGGGCGAATACGCTTACGCAGGGCAGCTAATGCTTGAGGGCGTTCCGCCATATTCATTGGCTTACAATATGAAGATGCCGGGCATTTATGCGGCGTATGCGGTGATTTTAGCGGTTTTCGGGCAGACTGTATCCGGCATTCATCTTGCCGTACTGTTTATCAACATGGCAACGGTCTTATTCCTCTTTTTTATGACTAAAAAACTTTTTGGGCCGATTGCCGGTGTCGGGGCGGCAGTTTTTTTCGCGATTACTTCTATAAGCAACACTATCCAGGCAACGGCTAACGCAGAGAATTTTGTCGTTTTTTTCGCGATGGCCGGAATAATTCTTTTGATGAATTTTGCCGAGACAAAGAAATATCTTTACCTTATAACAGGCGGCTTGCTGCTGGGCATTGCTTTTATGATGAAACAACACGGAGCTGGATTTATACTTTTCGGTCTGTTTTTTTTGATTTGGAAGCAAGTTCGTCAAAAACCGATAACGTGGAAGAAGCCGGTATTGGTAATCGCAATCTACGGGATTTCCGTTCTTGTGCCGTTTTTGATAACCTGTTTGATTTTATGGCGCTGCGGGGTATTTGAAAAGTTCTGGTTCTGGACATTCAACTATGCCAGACATTATGTCAGCGTAGTTCCTTTTGCGACAGGTCTTGGGTATCTTAATGAAACTCTCGGGATAATAGTTCCATCGGCATGGTTTGTCTGGCTGTCGGCGTTATTGGGTCTTTTGCGTATTTTACGGGATAAGAAGATTCACGAACAAAGCGTATTTGCTGCCGGTTTTTTAATATTATCCTTTGTGTCTGTTTGTCCGAGTTTTTATTTCCGTCCCCACTATTTCGTTCTTTTTTTACCGGTGCTTAGCATATTGGCCGGTGCAGGCGTTGCTGAGATTAAGAATTTAGTCGGTCGCAATATAAAGTCAGCGGCTAAAACTTCCTTTATTTCAATCTTAATCATTTTGGTTATATGGCTTCAGAGTTTTTACAGCCAGAGAAATTATCTTTTGGAATCCGACCCGATTATTCTTTCAAGATATACCTTCGGCAGATTTCCTTTTTCGGAGGCCCGTGAGATAGGAAATTTTATAAAGAATCATTCCGGCAAGGAAGACAAAATAGCAGTGCTCGGCTCCGAACCGGAAATATATTTCTATTCGCAGAGACGCTCAGCTACTTCGTATATCTATACTTATCCGCTTATGGAGCCGCAGCCATATGCTGTCGATATGCAGCGTGAAATGATTAGTCAAATTGAAGCGAATAAGCCGAGATTTGTTGTAGTAGTAAGATGCTTTGATTCGTGGATAGACTGCCCGATTATGGAACCGCAGCCTTATGTCGTCGATATGCAGCGAAAAATAATCACTCAAATTGAAGCAAATAAGCCGGGATTTGCTGTGGTAATGAAGGGCCTTGATTCGTGGACGGACTGGCCGGGTTCGGAAAGATTAATCTTTAACTGGATAGACCAATATGTATCCTCCCGCTACCGGCAAATTGGTCTTGTAGAAATGTTTCCGAGGAAAAAGACGCTGTATTATTGGGATTCGGCTGCGAAACCTTCAAAGAAGGACGGCTGGTTATTTGTCGGCGAGCGTATCGACTAAAAATAACAAGACAAAGCCTGTTTTTTTAAAAAAGGTCAAGGTCTCCTTAATATTTGACAACAGAAGGCTAATTGCATATAACTTGATTAAAAGGGAATTTACGGGATAAAACAATGGCTGAAAGATACGACGAAAAGCTGAACAGGGAAATAAAGATTAATATACGCAAAAACCTGATTTCAGGGGTGCTTATAGCAGTGCCTTTTGTGGTCAGCCTACTGATTATTCAATGGCTTTTTAAGGCGATGGCCGGCCTTCTGCAGCCGGTGGTGAGCAGAGTTTTGCCGTGGCTGGCGAAGTTTGTTATTACCAGTCCCGTTCCTGACACTTACCAGCGTATCGCTGTGACGACTATGTCCGTAATATTGCTTGTTTTGCTGCTGTATTTTGTCGGCGCAGTCGGACAGCTTGTTATAGGCCGGCGTTTCATATCGATTGGCGAAAAACTGTTTATGCGAATACCGATAGTACGCACAATCTACGGTTCGAGCAAACAGGTTATCAAGGCGATGTCGATGCCGGACCGAACGGTGTTTAAATCGGTAGTGCTGGTGGAATTTCCAAGACCGGGGATGAAAGCGTTTGGTTTTTTAACGGGCTATATCACAGACCCTGACGGAAGAAAATACTGCAAAATATTTTTGCCTACGACACCGAATCCGACGACAGGATTTTTCGAGATGGTTCCTCTTAGCGATGTAATTATGACGGATTTGAGCATCGAAGACGGGTTCAAGATATTTATTTCCGGCGGTGTAGTTTCGCCTGATACATTCAATTATGTTAAAAATAACCACGATGCGATAAATGGGGAACAGGAGCAAAAACAGTCCTGAAGCCCTGAATTCTGCCATTACTTAGAATATTCCACCTGTTCTTAAGTTGTCTTATTTGGAATTAATATTTGAAAGTTTATCTATGCCGTAATTTTGGGCTATTTCGAGGCCGGCAGAGTTGAGTTGGCTTCTGTCCAAAACAATAGCGGGCTGAGACATCTCGAATTCTATCAAATCATATTTTGCCTGCTGGTTCAGCGCAAGGGCGACTGGAATATCCTTCATCGAACCGATTTTCATTCCGTTAATACTGTCAACAACAAACTGACCGAGGTTGTGATAGCCAATATTGATATTGGCAGGCAAACAATAACTTAAAACAATAATCTCTTTCCGCTGGTCGGTGGGTTTAAAAGCCTCGTTGAGCAGATAATTGTAAATGTGCGGCTCAACCTTTCCCCGCCAATCGCCGCCTCTTCCGGCAAGATAACTTTTCGTAAGCTTCTGGAAGATACAGCCGCCTACGATAATATATTCGGGCTGACGGTCGAATTCGTACCAGGGGACGAGCATTTGGGATACGTCAAAGTTTTTGACAAATGTTTCAATTAATTGTTTTTTGCCGTCGCGCCAGAGTTCGAAGGAGATTTTATCGCCGGCAGTTTTGTTCGTAATCAGATAGTCGAAAGAGAGCATATCGAATTGAGGATGTTTAAACCTGCCGTAGGGGTTAAGCTCGAAACTGTCGATGGAAAGCAAGACATCGCCGGTTTTGAGGACATCACTGCCGGTGCCGATTGTATAAATGTCCGAGATGTAAATGCCATTTTGAAGGTCGTCAGGCATTTTGAGATATTTTCTCATTGCCGGTTCGAGGAGCCTGGATGCATCAAAACCAACGGAACCTGTGCCGTTATATGCTCCGTTTTTAACATCTGCTAAAAAACGGTTAATAACCTTTGCGGGAATAATGCCGGCCTCCTTATTTTCGTTTGACCATGAGGCGATGCCGAGTGGTTTATTGTCGAGACAGTATAGCTGTCCGGAAGCGGTGCTGTCGGATATTCCGGCGGCTACGAAAGTGAGTATTTGAGAAAATGAAATTGTAGAAGAATCGACCGATGCTCTGTCGAGAAAACCTCTGCCGCTGTACATCTGACTGCCTGCCGAGAGCCAGTAGAAATTAACGCCTGCACCTTTTTTATATTTTTCACTGAAGACGAGCGGGACGAGAGGTTTGCCCGGCGAGTTGGCGTCCAGTTCGATAAGCGCGAGATTGCATTCGTAATCGATGACTTTTATTTTCGCCTGTATATAGTCGTTACGGTCGGCTTTGCGGACCCTGATAAAAGCGGCGTTGGCGACGTTATACGCGGTGGTTATGACCTGATTGCCCGCGACTGCGCAGCCGATGCCGAAACCTTCAGTAAGGTCCCTGTTCTTCCACGGCTGGTACTGCTCGTAGCCGTAATACGATATCTGAAGATAAACGATGGAGTTTTTCAGAGTTTCGCTGATGTCGGCATTGCCGGCGAAAACAGGAAACGGCAAAAGAATGATGAAAGCAATAATGTTTATAATTTTTTTCATAATTGATTCTCCGTGAATGCCCAGGATGGAATATTATATTTTTTCAAAATGGCATCGTTTCGCTGATGAGCTTGCCTGGCGTCCATCAGCAGAGGTTTTTCAGAATTCATAAATTTAAGGATGTAAAATTCGCAATCCTTGTTTTCAAAAGCCTTGCGGACATCGCTGATGCTGCGTACAGGGATATCATTAATAGTTTCGAGCGGTTTATTTATAAACTCATCGGCGTAGGCGTTCATCTGGTCGGGCAGGATTTCCGCAAGCACGACATATTCCTTTCGAAGCCTGTCTTTGTTGAGCTGCTGCGAATCGCTCATAAGATATCTGAGGGTATGTGGAATATCGCTAATCCAGTTTTTGCCCCATGTCTCAAGAAAGTTTCTGTTTGCGGTAACGAATGTAAGTCCGGCAAAGCAAACATAAGGCGGAGGATTGTCGTAAAGCCGTGCAATTTCGAAAACAGGACGATTGAGCTGAACCTGTAATTTCGCGGTTTGCTTTTGGCCGCTGCGCCAGAACGTCAGGTCAACGGGCTGGCCGATTTGTTTTGTCTCCACGACTTCGGAGAGATGATATTTCTGGCCGTAAATCATAACCATACCATCGTTATCCACGTCGTAATTGTCGATTTGCGTAATACAGTCGTTTTTCTGCAAGACGTTTTCGGCGGAACTGTTAAGCAGTACCGCGGTTACGACGACGCCCTGAGTATTTTCTGGCAGCTTTAGATAATCTTTATAGCTGTCGTTATGAAGACCCGCGAAGAGCATTATGCCAAGCGAACCGAATCCATCGTATTTGCCGTCGTTTACGTCGAGCAGAAAATGCTCGATGACAGTAGTCGGTATCATATAGCCTATGTTGTCAGCCTGCATCATTCCCTGAAAGGCTACGCCGACGACGTTGCCGTCGAGTACCACAGGACCGCCGCTGTTGCCTGGGTTTATCGCGGCATCGGTCTGGACGACGAGATGGGCATCGGCACCGGTGTGGACATAGGCATCGGTCTGGATGCGGGAAATAACACCTTCGGTAACGCTGATATGCGTGCCGCCCATAGGAAAGCCATAGGTCGATACGGTGCTGTTGACCTGCGGAAGAGTGCCGAAGCTGAGGGGCTGGGTGTTTTCAAAGAAAGAAGGGTCGGTCGGTTTAACTATCGCCAGGTCGCAGTCATGGCCGATAAATTCGACGGTCGCAGGATATTTTTTCGCGACGTTTTCTTTTTTGAGGATGATATATCTGTTATCCGATACGTTGTGGGCGTTGGTTAGAATCCTGTCGCCTGCGATTATAAAACCTGAGCCTACACCCTGAGAGATAGAGGTTTGTTTCCACGGCGTCGTATAGTCGAAAGGCTGCTTTACAATCTGAATCATAACTACCGATTTCGACATATCAGGCTGGGCAGTACAGATAGCAACTGAAATTAAAAGTATGGAAATTATTGCGGTTATCTTCATATTTTTCTCCATATTAACTGTGTCTTTTGGTTGTCGGCTGCGCGAGGCTTCGACGGTTAATCCTTATTTTCCTCATTCCGGGTTAGTTGTTCAAGTCTTTCTTTTGCGAATTTGTAATTTACTTCTCCTATTCTGCTGAAGACTTCTTTTCCGGGATACATAATTTTAAATTGTTCCCTGTAAGCATCCTCGATGGCTATGGCCTGGGCGTAATTGTCGATGGCAATATCAATTTTGTTAATCTGCTGTGCGGCAGTAGCAAGAGTCAAATGCAAATCTGCCGAGGCTGGATAGAGACTGACGGCATGGCTGAGCGATTCGAAGGCTTTTTCAAACCATAAAAGATGCTGCGGCGGCGATACCTCGGCAAGTTTTTGATAAACTTCGGCCAGGTTTTCGTAATTTTTGAAATTCGCAGGGTCTCTTTGTATGGCGGCCTGAAAGGCTTTTTCAGACTGGAGCAATATATCCTGATTTAGTGATGGGTCGACCTTGAAATTGTACAAAGACATCATACCTTTTAGGGTCGGCGGTGCAGGATTGAACCGGTCATCAGTAATGGCCGAGTCAAGTATCGCGGAAGCTTCCCTGAGCCGGCCATAGGATGAAATCGTCTTGGCGTTTTCCATTTTTACGGCGGTTTTTCCAACAGGTATTATGTAAAACCACAGCAAAGCGGCAGCCAAAGCCGCAGCAAAAACTACCAAAGCCGTAGTTTTCAGCCGCGAAGGATTTTTAATTTCAACAGTTTGAGAATTCAACGATTGCGAAATTATTACCGCCAGAGCTGCCCAAAAGGCGGTCATAATGCCGGGCTCGAAAATCGCGAAGTCGATGAGGTTGTGAATCAGTACCGCGAATATTCCGCAAAGCAAAGGCGCGGTCCATGTTGAAAAATCATCGTAACTTTTCCTGCTTCTTACGCAGAGCCATAAGGTTGTGCCGAAGAGAAATGCAGGTGCGGCGTACATCACGGCAAAAATATAAACGGTGACAGCAATCTCATCGGCAAGTTCTGTTCTGACGGCAAGGGGCCGCAGAAAAAGAAGAACCAGAACAGCAGATACGCCGCAGATGCGTACTGTCGCGGAAATGTCATCTTTGTCTGTAAGCGGTTTAATCTCAGGGCTTTTCAGTGCCCTGATAATCGGCACAAAAAGAGCGCAGCAAAATCCCGTAAGACCGATTATGCCGTAACTGCTCATGATACTTAACACGAAACAGTGAGGGTCGCGGACGGTTTCGAGCGCTTCAGGAATTTTGTAATGTGTATAGAAGGAGCCGAAATTGCTGCCGCCTACTCCAGTGAAAAAATGGTCGGTAATCATCGCGGCCGAGGCAACCCAGTACTGCCACCTGACGAGCATCGAATTGCCGCCGGGAAGTGTGTTATGTTTAAGGCCGTAAGAGATTATAACGAGAACCGCCGCGATGGAAGCGGCGACTGCGGCGGAAAAGATGGAAAATTTATGAGCTTTGAGAAATTTCGCGAACAGGCTCGAAATCAGCAAAACAAAAGAAGCGAGGATAAATGCCAGTAAAGCTCCTTTGCTGGCGGTGAGCAGAAGGCCGAAAAAGAGGACAAGCAGTATTACTATCGGCAGGACAAATGTTTTTAACGGTTTCTTCCTGAACTGTTTTAAACCCGGACCGAAGACTGCGAGGGCGGAAAATATGGCCAGATTAAAGAAACATCCTGCGCTGTTGCTGGTGGAGAAATAACCTTTTGTATCACTGGAATAGAGCCTGTGCTCGTAAAGCATCTGCTGGAACGAACCGGACTCTATACCGAGTCTTTGGAGCTGATATTCAGGTTCGTTCTTATATTGATCAATCATCATTTTATTGCCGCTGATAAACTGGTCGAGGCACTGATAAACATTCGCAACGCCTATAGCGATAATAACAAAAAGCAGAGTACTTCTTCTCGTTTGTCGGTCAAGAAGCTGGACCATGGCGATTGCCGAAATGATGACGGCCAGAAGTGTGAGCGAATCGTTCATCGCGGCTCTTCGGTTCGAGGCAAAGTATGTACTTACGGCCGCGGCGATGACAAACAAAAACACTCCGTACTCAATGCCGGTATGTTTATAACTGTGATTGCGGCGGCGTAATAAAACGACAAACCATATAACAGATGATAAAAGCAGAATGCAGGAAATACATATACTCAGGAAATTGTCATAAAAAATGCCTTCAAGGCTGAAAGATTCTATAGCGGAATTTTCAGTGAAACTCAATCGCAAGGCAATTATGCAGAGAAAAATAATAAAAAGTACCCCTGAGGCGAGGTCTTTTTTAATTTGTGTATTTTTTATCATTTTTACCCGTGGATTCGAGAAGAATAATGATTTCAAGAACCATTATGGTCTGCAGAAAGACGAGCAGCCCAAAAGGCCATACGGCCCTGGTAAGCACTATGGCACCGAGCCCTGTGGCGATGGTGGCAAGATAAAGCGTCAGGACGGTCTGAAACTCACTCAGGCCGAGTTTCTTAAGCCTGTGGGAGAAGTGCTGAGTATCGCCGATGAATGGGCTTTTGCCCTGGCTGATTCGCAGAACGGTTACACTGATAAAATCGTAAAGAGGAATCGCCGTTATGACAAGTGGCGCCAGAACGGTGTACCACTGATTATCGTCTGACTGGTGATAGTATGTTGTTTTGAGCGTAAGAAAAGCTATGAAAAAACCTACAACCAGCGAACCGGCGTCACCCATAAATATCGAGGCCGGATGAAAATTGAATACGAGAAAACCTACCAGTGTGCCGGCGAAAATTATTGCAAGGCCTGCGACGAAGGCCTGATTTGAAAGAGTCGCAATGACAAACAGAAACAGAGAGATAATTAAAGCGATGCCCGCGCTGGCACCGTCCATATTATCGAGAAAGTTGAAGACATTGATAAGAAGCACAATCCAGAAAGAGCTTAAAATAGATGTGATTATTTTGCTTTCGATAAAAAGCTCAACCCTGACGTCTCCCCAATATGCCGCGGCAAAAGCAGCGGCGAATTCCACCAGCAGTTTAGGCAGAGGTTTGAGATTTTTCATATCGTCCCACAGGCCGAGCAAAAATAATACAGCTGCACAGGCGATAGTTATCCATAACTGCATCGATTTATTCGCGAAGCCCTGAATGTAAGGCTCGAAATCCCTGCCGAAGACCTCGGTTGTTCCATCGGAGACAAGTATTTTAATAAGTGTAAGTATAGTCAGGCAGGCAAGCGTAACCGTAAGAAATATGCTGATACCGCCGCCCATCGGAATGATTTTTTTGTTGAAACGGTCGCTTTTAGGATGAGCCAGCAGCCCAATCCTGACGGCAATCCTTTTCGCGGCAAGCGTCAACAATATAGATGTGACAAACGCCGCCAGAAAACAAAGTATGGAAAATACTCCAAGCGATTCTTCCATAAGATTACTTCCTTAATTGCTGAACAAGTTTATCCCTGACCTGACTGAAAAAGTCATGATATCTGTCTTCCTTATGGTCGGGAAAGGTATATTCAAACGACGTCCACCGACCTTTACTGAAAATAAGCGTTACTTCGGCCCATATTTTTTTGCCGATATAAATCCGATGCGAAAAATTTTTCGTACTGGCGAGGACCAGCTTCGATGGTTCGATATAACCGGGGTCGAGATTGACAGGCCGGCTCAAATCAATATCCAGCACATCGGCAAGTTTCGCTTCCATTTTATTCATCGTATGCTTGATTGCAGCCAGCTTATCCGGAGCAATCAGCTTTTCGACCGTTATAAACTTTTTTACAATCTCTTTACCCATCTCATTGGCGTAATATTCCGTGTGCCTGAAAGGCCATGCGGGACTTTCGAGGTCGCAGGGGCCGAACCGGGCCTTAATCATATCAACGGCGGCATCAACGGCATCGACATCGCAGCCGAGTATGCCGATAATCAGTTTAACCGGGTCAGGTTTTTTAAGCGTCCACATTTAGTTCGGCTTTAAGTTTCTCAATCAATTGTGATATTTTTTCTTTTACCTGTCCAAGGGGGACTTTTGTAATTTCTTTTTCGCTGCGGAGTTTAATTTCGGCATTATTTTCAGCGAGGGATTTGGCGCCGATTGTTATTCGAACCGGTATCCCGATAAGGTCGGCGTCCTTGAATTTGACTCCGCCGCGGGCGTCCCTGTCGTCGAGCAGCACATCAACGCCGGCGTCAGTAAGTTCGTTATAAATTTTTTCAGCGGCAGCGGAAATTTCTTCGGCGTTGCCGGCCGGTGTGATAATGACCTCGAAAGGCGCGATGCTTATAGGCCAGATAATGCCGTCACTGTCGTGAGATATTTCAATGGCGGAAGCGACGATTCTGTTTATACCGATGCCGTAACAGCCCATTATGCAGGGCTTTTCGGTGCTGTCCTTATCGAGGAATTTTGCTCCGAGCTTTGCGCTGTATTTGATGCCGAGCTTGAATACCTGTCCGACTTCGATACCTCTTTTAAAGATTAATTTTTTGCCTTTGTATGTATCGCTTTCGACTGCGTTTCGTATGTCGGCGATTATTACGTTTTTACCTTCGAGCGGGAAATCCCGGCCGGGCACGACATTTCTTATATGATAGTCTGTTTTATTGGCGCCCGTTATGCCGGCTTCGATTGTAAGAACTGAATGGTCTATAATAAGTCTGTTAATTTTTTGAGTAATGCCGACAGGGCCGGCGAAGCCGACTTCGGCGCCGGTAAGATTTTTAATAGTCTCTTCATCCGCAAGTTCGATGGATTTGCCGACGGCGCAACGCAATTTTTCAGGATTGATTTCAAAATCTCCCCTGACAAGGGCAAGAATTAATTCGGTTCCCGATTTGTAAACGAGCGTCTTGATAAGGTCTTTGGCGTCTGCTTTTAAAAACGCGCAGATTTCATCTATGGTTTTCCGGTTTGGAGTGTGAATTTCCTCGACAGGTTTGTGATTTTTATTTTCTGTTTTCGCGGGCAGGGGGTCAACCGGTGCTTTTTCGATATTCGCCGCGTAGCTGCCGTCTTCGGTCTGGACGATAATGTCTTCGCCGGAATCGCAGGGGATTGTGAACTGATGAGAGCCGCTGCCGCCCATTTCGCCGGACTCGGCCTCGACAATTACATACTTGAGGCCGCATCGTGAGAATATTCTTTTATATGTTTCGTACATCACTTTATAAGTTTCGTCGAGACTTTCATTATCAAAGTGAAAACTATAAGCGTCTTTCATTATAAATTCACGGCTTCGCAATACGCCGAACCGCGGCCTGAACTCATCTCTGAACTTGAAGCTGATTTGATAGAGATTGACCGGCATCTGTTTATAGGAATTTATTTCTCCTGCGGCAAGGCTCGTAACGACTTCTTCGGCGGTGGGGGCAAGGACGTTTTCCCTGCCGTGGCGGTCGGTAAAGTGCGCCATTGTCGGGCCGTAGTCGATGTTTCTGCCGGTCTGCTGCCACAGTTCCATCGGCTGGACGGAGGGCATCAGGATTTCCTGAGCGCCGCTTTTGTCCATTTCCTTACGGACGATATTTATAACCTTTTTCAATGTCCGCCAGCCTATCGGCAGATAGGTATATGTTCCGCTGGCGAGTTTCCGCATCAAACCTGCGCGAAGCATCAACTGATGGCTCGAAATCTCGGCATCTGATGGAACTTCTTTAACGGTCGGGATTAAAGTCTTGCTGTATCTCATGTTTTTCCCTGATTCTTCAATTTTCTCCAGTTTAACGTAACTGCTTGTTATTAAACAAATTTATATCCTTAAAAGGCGCGTTTTGCAAGATAAACTTTAGCCTGCAAGTTTTCTTAAAACCTTTTGACAGCGACTCTTACTTTGGTATAATTCCCGCATGGGATTTAATTTTGACAGGATAAGTAGCTTATGAAAGGATTTATTCATGCCTGAAAAGCTCAAGTTTATCGCTATAAGGCTATTTTTTTGGGGAATTTGCGCCGTTATTTTTTCAGGCTGCCAGGAAGCGCAGAAAAAAGATGACAAATCGGTCGCCCTTTATGTCGATGCGATAACACTCAGTGAGACAAACGAACCTGACCAGGCGATAGTCAAATTACAGCAGGCGGTGGCGGAGAATCCCAAATTTGCCCTTGCCTATTCGCTTATGGGAAATATTTACCTTCAGCAGAATATGTATCCGGAAGGCGCGGAGGCATATCAAATAGCCACAGAGCTTAATCCATGGTCGTTCGACGATTTCTGCAATCTTGGCAGGGCGTATCGGCTGATGGAAGATTACACCTCCGCGGCACAGGCTTACTCAAAGGCCTGTTCTCTTGACTCGCAGAATACTTCGGCCCTGTGCAGTGCGGCGGGTGCTTATTACAAAATCGGCGATTACGAATCTGCGCTTCAGTTCGGCAAATCCGCCAAGGACCTCGACCCGACCGACAGCGAAATCGAAAAACTGATGGGCGATATATACACCGCTCGCAAAGACAACGAAATGGCTGTCGAATCGTACAAAAAGGCTCTCGATCTCGATGCCAACGACCCGAATATAATGTTTTCTCTTGCCGCGGCGTATATACAGACATCAAGACTCGATGAAGCGAGGAAACTGCTCGAAACAGTTGTTACGATGCAGCCGAACAACGCTCTTGCCTTCAGACATCTCGGCTATGTATATCTTAAGCTGAGGGAAATTGATCTTGCTGCGCAGCAATATGAAAAAGCCGTTGAGATAAGTCCCGGCGACTGGCGGGCACATAAGGGAATCGGCGTTGCCTATATGATGAAATACAGAGTAATGAAAAGTTTCGATAATCCCGACGCGAACGATTATAAACAGAAGGCGCTTGCTCACTGGAGCAAATCGCTTGATTTAAATCCTTCGCAGGATAATCTCCTGAAATTATACAGAAAATACGTAAAATAGAGGTACGGTTTGGCCGGAATTTCTGACAAATGCAGCCGATCCTGCATCTTAAGCAGGGAATTAAGCGTTCCTTCGGCGCATTTACTTTTCTGGCCCGTTTTTATAATCGGTCTTGCCGCGGATTTATGGACCAAATCTGCAATCTTCAACTGGCTCAGTTCTCTCGCTCCCCAGCGTTATGATATTATTAAAGGTTTTTTTCAGCTTGTACTCGTTGAGAACCGCGGCGCCGCGTGGGGAATAGCCGCCGGCAAAACTATGACGCTGATAGTTCTTTCAGTTACAGCGATTGTAGTGGTATTTTCTATTTTCCTGTTCGGCAGAAAACTGCAGATGCTTGTTGTTCTTGCGCTGGGTTTATTCGCGGCAGGTATCTGCGGCAATTTATACGACAGAATTTTCAACGACGGCAGCGTGCGCGACTTTTTGGATTTTTATTACGGCGAATGGCATTTCCCTGCGTTTAATATTGCCGATTCGATGCTTACAATAGCGGTATTTTTTTTAATCCTGACGACAATTTTTACCCCCAAACCGCAAACAGATGTCACAAATTCTGATTCTGCCGCCTAAACCCTACATTTTCTCGAATACATGTTCGGCCACATAGAGCGGCACATCCGAGGCGGCGGCTATAGCGATAGCATCGCTGGGGCGTGAATCAACTTCCACTTTTTTGCCGTTGACGCTAAGATGAATTGTCGCGTAATAGGTATGGTTTTTCAGGTCGCTTACCACGACCTTCTCGATATTGGCGCCCAGCGATTCAATTACATTGCCCAGC
This sequence comes from Phycisphaerae bacterium, assembly GCA_041652575.1. Classification (NCBI taxonomy): domain Bacteria; kingdom Pseudomonadati; phylum Planctomycetota; class Phycisphaerae; species Phycisphaerae bacterium. The sequence continues at coordinate 180,199 of JBAZHC010000002.1, forward strand.
AAATCGTGCGTTAAAGGCCTGATGGTCGTTATGCCTTTCAGCCTTCGGTCGATAGCCATTATTTCAACAATGCCGATTACTATCGGCAGGGTGCGTGTACCATTTTTTTCCTTGAGGACAATAACCTGCTGCTCGCAGGTCTCGTCAATAATTATCCGGGACAATTCTACTTTAATTTCAGCCACAGAGTTTTTTCCTTTTATTTTTAGCCACAGAGCTCACAGAGCCCACAGAGAAAATTATTATAGCCACAGAGAACACAGAGTTCACAGAGAATTTAGAAATTAATTAATCAATATTTCTATCTTTTCCAAACCCAAAAGACTTATTATGTTCCTCTGTTTCATCTGGGGTTAAAAAAGCCATCATTGTTGAACGTAGTGTTTCGGCAAGGATTAACAAATCTGCCCCAGGGGTCGAATCTATAATTTCCGGAAAATTTTCTACAGGTTTGCCGTGGGTTGTTTGTGTAAAATCTTTAAAGAGTTTTTTCAATAAATCAACAGAGAGCTTTCCTGGTGTTATACCGATTGAAACAATCTGCCTTAGCCCGATACAAAAACCTTCTAACTGAGCAGCCAGCATAAATGTTCCTGATCGTTTAATCGGACTTTCTTTTTCATCCATATCTATTCTCCAATAATTTTTTTAATAAAACTATTATTTTTTTACTTGTCTCTGTGTTCTCTGTGGCTGTCATAGGGAGACCCTTTTTACGCCATCAATCAATCTCTTTTCTCCGAAGTTAATAATCAATCCTCTTTTAAGGCTTGTTGCTTTGAGATATGAAAGAGTCTGAGCCAAAGCCACTTCCGGCATTTTTGACAGAGATTTTATTTCTACAACGACTTCATTTTCTACAAGCAGGTCAAGTTTTTGGCCCTTGAGAATATGCCCTTTATAAAAGAGGTCGCATTCAACCTGTTTCCTATATTTTATGCCCCTCAGGCCAAATTCAAAGCACAAGGCTTCTTCATAAATGGATTCGAGCAATCCCGGCCCAAGTATATCGTGCACCTCTATTGCGGCCCCAATAATTTTTGCCGTTAGTTCATCACTCATATATATACCCTCTGTGTCCTCTGTGAGCTCTGTGGCTAAATATTATTTATATCTCTGTGTTCTCTGTGAGCTCTGTGGCTACTTCAGTTCCGCTAAATTTTTCTCTATCGCATCGAGCTGCTGCTGCAATTCGGCAAGTCTCTGTTTTGTCTGTTCGACAACTTCCGGCTTTGCTCTCGATATAAAGTTTTCATTGCCTAATTTCGCCTGGTTCGATTTCACGCCGGCAAGGATTTCGGCTTTCTGCTTTTCAAGTCTTTTTCTTTCCGCTTCAGCGTCAATCAGACCCTGAACAAATATCTGAATCTGTTCGACGACCGCGGCGGCGGCATTGTCCGGCTTCGCTTCGTTCGGCGACGCTGTGAATTTATCGAGACCTGCCCGGTCGCAGATTAAATCGGCGTTGTCATTGATGATTTTTGAAATTTCAGCCGGTGCGTTTGCCGATGCTGTCAGTTTTTTACTCGGCGGTACAGTGTATTTATTCCTGATTTCACGTATCGCCCGAACAATATCCTGCACAGTCGTTATTCGGCTTTCAATTTCCGGCTCAATAAAATCATCTAAATCCTTCGGCCAGTCGGCGATAATCAGCGCATCTGCCGCTTTAAGTTCTATAAGACCTTTAAGCCCTCTTTTCGGCGCGATTTCGTTAAGCTTCTGGAATATGCCTTCCGTTATAAACGGCACAAACGGATGAAGCAGCCGAAGCGTCATATCAAGCACAAAGGCGAGAATATTCTGTGCGGCGGCTTTGCCGGTTTCGTCTCTCATTCGTGCCTTGGACCATTCGAGATACCAGTCGCACAAGTCGTTCCAGAAAAAACGGTAAATCGACATCAGCGGCTCGCTTACCTTGAAATCGTCGAGCATAGCCGTGACTTCTTTTACAGTCGCGGCCAGTCTGGACAGAATCCATTTATCCGTGATTGTCATTTTATTTTTGTCGAAAGCATCGAAATCGATGCCTTCAAGATTCATCATAGCGAATCTCGATGCGTTCCAGAGTTTATTGCAGAAGTTCCTGCCGATATCGAATTTTTCGCTGATGTTTTTGCCCTGGGCGTCTTTTGTTACCGGCAGTTTCAAATCCTGGCTTTCGGTCGTCATCTGGCAAAGGCTGAACCTCATGGCATCGGCGCCGTAAGTTTCGATAATATCGATAGGGTCTATGCCGTTGCCTTTGCTCTTGCTCATTCTTTCGCCGTTGCCGTCGAGAATTGTCGGATGAATAAAGACGTCGTTGAACGGAACCTCGCCCATATTTTCCAGACCCATCATAACCATACGCGAAACCCAAAGCGTGATAATATCGCGGGCGGTAACAAGCGTATTTGTCGGGTAGTAGAATTTCAGTTCTTCCGTCTGCTCCGGCCAGCCGAGCGTGCTGTGCGGCCAAAGCGCAGAACTGAACCATGTATCGAGAACATCTCCGTCCTGCTGTAAATCTTTCGATTTGCATTTTTCGCATTGTGTCGGGTCTTCGATGCCGGTATTGTTATGTCCGCAATTCTGGCAGTACCAGATTGGAATGCGATGTCCCCACCAAAGCTGCCTGCTGATGCACCAGTCGCGGATGCCGTAGAGCCAATCGAGATAACTTCTGCCGAACCGTTCCGGATGAAATTTAATTTTGCCGCTCTCGACCGCTTTAATCGCTTCTTTGGCCAGGGGCTTGACGCTCACGAACCACTGATCGGAAAGATAAGGCTCAATTATATCGCCGCTGCGGTCAGAATGGCCGACTTCGTGCTCGTGCGGCTCGACTTTTTCGAGCAGACCCTGAGCCTTTAAGTCCTCGACGATAACTTTTCGAGCCTTGAATCTGTCGAGGCCGGCATATTTTCCGCCGTTTTCGTTTATGTTGCCGTCAGGCGTCAATATGTTTATCATTTCAAGCTTGTTTCGCTGTCCGATTTCGTAGTCGTTCGGGTCGTGGGCGGGGGTTACCTTCAAAAAGCCTGTGCCTTCGCCGAGCTTGACGTAATCGTCAGCGATAACAGGAATCTGCCTGTCGGTGAGCGGCAGATGTACCATTTTGCCGACGAATTGCTTTGCCCGTTTATCCTTCGGATTTACCGCAACGGCTGTATCGCCGAGCATCGTTTCCGGCCGGGTTGTCGCAACCGTTACGAAACCGCCTCCATCGACAAGCGGATAATGTATATACCAGAAATTTCCCTGAATTGTTTTGTGAACTACTTCATCGTCTGAAACAGCCGTTTGCAGAACAGCGTCCCAGTTGACGAGTCTTTTGCCGCGGTAAATCAATCCTTTTTTAAAGAGATTTACGAAAGTGTGCCGAACGGCCTTTGCGCACATATCGTCAAGCGTAAAGCGTGTTCTTTCCCAGTCGCAGCTTGCTCCGATTCTTTTTAATTGTTCGAGTATTTTATTGCCGTATTGTTTTTTCCATTCCCAAATCATTTCGACGAGTTTTTCGCGTCCGATATCGTGGCGTGTCCGGCCTGTTTGGGCCTTGAGATTTTTTTCAACGACCGATTGCGTCGCGATACCGGCGTGGTCAGTGCCGGGCAGCCAGAGGGTATTGAAGCCCTGCATACGTTTGAAACGAATAAGGACGTCCTGAAGCGTGTTGTCGATTGCGTGGCCGAGGTGCAGAGCGCCGGTAACATTCGGCGGGGGGATTACGATTGTATAAGCGAGCCCTTTCCTGCCGCCTTTGGCCGGCGGCTCGGTATGAAAGTAATTGCCTTTCTCCCAAATTTGCTCGGAGAGACGTTCGATTTGATTCGGTTCATATATCTTTGATAATTCTTCTGCCATAACTATAGTCCAATTGTGTATTTATACCATTTAGCCGTAAAGATTTAAAAGGGTGATTCTAACAAAAAAGGATTATTTCCGCTAATTATTTTTTGGGTTAGTTTTTAAGGTTTGACGGTACGAAACCAGTATATTACAATTTTCAGATGTTTTAAATCCCTATAGTGCAAAGGAGAGAAATGGGTTATGAATGCAACTTACAAGATTTACACTAATCTTTTATTAATACTGGTCTGTTTTTTTTCTTTTTCAGCGTTTACCTTTGCGGAAGGGCCGGCACGGATTCATCCTTCAGGCAGCAAAGAGAAAATTTGTCTTTCGATGCGTGTTTTGTCGATTGAGGCCGAAAAAAAACCGTTGAGCGATAAGGTTATGAAACTTGCCGGTATAGGCTGGCTGGAAGGATTCGTGATTGACTCGAATAATCACGACATAATTCTCATCGGGCGGTCTGTCCCGAATTGGCCGGCACTTCGTTTGGACGATTTAGCTGTCAGCATACGGAATATATGGCAGAGAGACTCTTATCCTTATTGTTCGCTGGATCCCCGTCCGCAGGATATAATGAATCTCAACCATCTTGCTTCCGGCTCGGGGGCTATAACAAGCGTAGAGCAAATGCACGAATTTTTTAAAAAGCTTCAGGATGCCTGGGGGCCTCAAACTGTTGTCGTTGGCGGCGTTCCCCGGAATTCCCGCCATGCGCATATAATGATTGATGCCGATTATCATATGAAAAAACTTTCGCAGGGCCTGATTGAGATTCCTCCAATTAGTTCCTGTCTTGATATTGTAATTGATGATGCCAAAAAAGGTATACATAGTACAGGGCAGGTTCCTGCTCTCGGTATGTCCATGTCGCGATTTTGGTTTCATATCGGCAACGATGAGCCTGCCTATCAGCAGGCCGATGAAATAGTATGTCTGGAGAAATGTTCGGTTGTGGTTTTAACCGAGAAGCAAAGAATGGCCGCCGATGGAACGTTAAGCGACGATTATAATCAGGACGACCTGCAGGCGGGTATTTTCGCTCAGCAGTTGTCCGAGAATTTTCAGCAGGCGGCTATGCAGGTGCCGGAATACGCCGATTTGGAGAATATTTTCAGGCTTAATGCGATTCTTCAGGCTATGCGATTTTATGATGCCGCTGGCCGGGCGAATCTCAATCTTCGTTTTTATCTGAAGGAATACGTCTGTCAGGCGGATTATCCTATGCCGGATTCTCTGCCGGGGCTGGCCAATTTCAAGCAGGTCGAAGAGCAGTTTAATCAGGGGGCATTTGTTTATCAGTATGTACTTTTTCCTATGGCTTGCGGCGGTGTAAGTATGGAGATTAATGTTAGCGATAAACAATTCGCAAAAACCGATACGGCTCAACTCAATCAGTTGCGCAGAACAGTACTCCAGACCAGACCTTCGCCGGATACTCTTTTCTGGCATTTCAAGGGACTCGATGGCAAAAAATTGCGAGAATCCAGGTAAACGGCGGAAAGATTCTCATATTTTTCAGTCTGATTTTTATTCTTTTTTTGCTTTTTTTATGTCTCTTTGCTGTTAGAATTGCCTGTGTATGGGAGGATTAGTTAGCGAGAGAATTATATGAAAGCTTTTTTAGAAAAGAATAAAATACACATAACTATAATTTTTGCGGCGTTTATTATCGCCGGCTCAATTTGGGAGTCAAACAGGTCGGGGACGCTCGGCCCGCAGAGCGAAACTTATATTCAGTCGAGGCCGCTGCAGTTATTGGAAACTGCCGAACCGCAGGAAGTTAACAAAACTGAAGAACAGCCGCATTGTGCCAACAGCATAGATTATACCAAGGCTCCGAATCATGTGGGAGAATATGCCTGCGTAACAGGAAAAATAGACCATGTTTACACTTCGCAGAAGGGCGTTACATTTCTGAATTTCTGCCCCGACTATCAAATCTGCCCGTTTGGTGCGGTAATTTTCGGTTCAGACGCGTCTAAATTTCCCGATCCGAAACAATACGAACAAAAAATTGTGGAAATCACCGGCCTGATAAAATCTTATCAGAGCCGGCCGGAGATTATTCTGGCTGACCCCTGTCAAATCAGAATTTTATCTCTTAAGAGTTCATCTGTTAAAAAAGACCCGGTTCTTTGCATGGTTGCGGCAATAATTGACGGCGATACTATCAAGGTCGATATTGGAGGAGAAACTGAAACCGTAAGGCTGATTGGAATAGATACTCCCGAAATAGCGAATTCTCAGAATACCGGTCAGGAGTATTTCGGCACTGAAGCGGCTCAATATACTAAACAGCTTATTGAAAACAAGCTTGTCTATCTGATACCCGACCCGATGCAGTCGGACCGGGATAAGTACGGCAGAATTTTAAGATATGTTTTCCTGAAAGATGGTACTTTCATCAATGCAAAACTCATCAGGGAAGGTTACGCTTATAACTATATATACGAGCCGTTCCAATTTATGAAGTATTTTTATACTTTGGAGAAACTGGCAAAAGAAGACAGATTTGGGATGTGGGCCGACAAAAAAAACAGGGCTAAGAAGAGATAGAACCGGTACTGTTACGGCACCAGGAAAACATCTGTTGCACAGGCAGGCCTTTCTGTGCCGCGATATGTGTTAAGGTCTTTTACCGTGAAGATATCATCGTCTTGGCCGACGACTCTGCCGGAGAGGAATTTGACCGATCCATCGCTGAACATAACGTTTTGGCCTCTGCTGCGATGACTGCTGCTGTTGATTCTTAACAGTTTTTCGCTTAACGTAACAGGGTCAAATTCAGATTTAGAGAGGCAATTTGGATTTTTAAGACAGGCTTCGAAAATGGGGTTCGTATCGGACATCAACGGTGTTGAACTTTTCGGATAGACGGCCTTGTTCGGCTCGCAGATGAGTCTGAAACTGTAAGTGATATATCGCCTGTTTGGAAAATCAGAAAGACCTGCGATTTGTGCCCGGTCCAGTTTAATTTGTTTTTTATTACTGCCTCCGGGGCAGGTAAACACTTCCGGCTGGAGGTAGTTCTGTTTTACGAGCAGCCAGACGTGCCTTGTATTTGACTGATTTTCCGATCCGGTTGAGCCGACCTTCCACCATGGATTACCGGCCTTTGTGGTAACGGCAGGAAGAAAATTCTGATGTTCGCCGGCGTATTGTGTTACGCCCTGAGCGACTTTAGAAAGATTTGCTTCACAGGCAGTCTGCCAGGCCTGCGCCCGCATAGACCTTGATACCGGTACGAATAAACCGGAGAATATTAGTATGCCTGCGGCAATTGCGGCGGCATCGGCAAGGCTTCGCCAGAAGCTCGGCCGTTTTGTGACTAACTTTTCGTTTTCAGCCTGCAGTAATTTTTCGAGACCTTCCGGGCCAGTTGAAGCATTATGATGCGAATAGAGCTGCTGAAGAGTTTTTTCAACGAGATAATCGGGACAGCTTACGCAGGTTTGGTGGTCGAGATGCTCAAGGGGAGAAAGCGAATGATGAAGCCTGTTGTAAAACTCTATCGCACCCTGATGTTTTTGCAGAAGCTCTTTTGCTATGTCGGTTTCCTGCTGGTCTGCACATTCGAAATAATAATCGAGCAGTATATCCCGCTGTTCTTTGTTAAGCGTATCCATCAAATCATTCCGTCTGTTGTAGTCGATTTCCATTTTTTGGTAAAATGCACTATGGCTGTATGCAGCCGGCTTTTCACCGTCCCTATTGGTATACTCAAAATGTCAGCCATTTGTTTGTAAGAAAATTGTTCAAAATAGGCTAAAAGGAGAATTTCGCGAAGATTTCCAGGCATACTTTCTATAATCCGGCGGACTTTTTCGGCCTGTTCTGTCCTGGCGGCTTCATCGTAAGGTGTTATTTCGTAAGACTTTAGGGAATTTACAACATCGTCAACATTGAGGTCTGAAGGTTCGGCCATAGCACCTATAGAAACAGTGTCCTGTCTTTGCTGTTTTCGCAGGGTATCCCTTGCTTTATTCGCTGCGATTGTGAAAAGCCATGGCCGCAGGGGCTTGTCTTTTTCGAAGGTTTTTCTGCTCCTGTAGAGCTGCAGAAACGTCTCCTGAAAGGCGTCTTCCACAAGCTGAGACTGGTTGAGGAACCTCCTTAAAAACGCGTAAAGCGGGTTTTTGTATCGCGTTACGATTTCCTGAAAGGCGTCCTTGTCTCCGGCGACATAACGACGCAACAGGTACTGTTCGTCCGCTTTGGCTTTTTGATTTTTATGTTCGTCAATGTTTTTCATTTTTCGGGGGCATTATAGAAGAAAAGAGGGAAAAATAAAAGGCAAAAGTAAAGCTCGGCTATCTTCTTTTTGTCCTATGTTTCGGCGTAATAACTGCTTCGCGTAAACGGCGAAGACATAACCCAATCGAAGCCAAGCTGTTTTGCCCGCTCGGCCCAGTAGTCGAATTTCTCCGGCCTGATGTATTCGGCGACCTCAAGCGATTGTTTAGAAGGTTTAAGATACTGACCTATTGCCAGACGGTTACAGTTTACGTTTCGCAGGTCTTTTAGAACCTGTTCGATTTCATCGTCCCTCTCGCCGAGGCCGAGCATAATTGAAGATTTTGTTGTAGTATCGGGCAGAAGTTTTTTTGCGATTTCAAGAAGTTTCAGAGAGGCCTGATAATCTGCGCCGCTTCTTGCGATTTTGTAGAGTCTCGGTACAGTCTCAAGATTATGGCCGAAGACAAACGGCAGGGCATTTGAGAGAATTTTAAGAGCTTCATTTTGACAGTTTTTAAAATCCGGCACAAGAAGCTCGAATCTTATGCCGCTGTTTTGCAGCCGTACGGTATTTATAACATCTTTGAATTGTGCTGCTCCGCCGTCAGGCAAATCATCTCTCGTAACGGAAGTGATGACGAGATATTTGATTTTCAATTGTTTGGCAAGCTGTGCAACCCTTTGCGGTTCTGTTTTATCCGGCGGCAGGGGAGAACCTTTTACGACTGAACAGAATTTGCAGTTTCGCGTGCAGATATTGCCGAGAATGAGGACTGTAGCGGTGCCGCGGGACCAGCATTGGCCCTGATTGGGACAATTTGCATTTGTACAAATTGTCTCAATGCCGAGCTGATTGATGATTAAGCTGGTATTATTAAAACTGCCGCCTGCAGGCAGAGGCCTTTTGAGCCACTCCGGCAGCCGTCTTTTGGTTTTTGATTCATTTTTAGTAAAATGATTCAACAGGATTTTTTTAAGGGTGTTTTTTGCGGTTTCTATATCAATTTTTTTGCCGGCCTGTCCGCCATAGCCCTGGCGAAGGCGGAGTTCCTTTTCGGCGCTGGTCATTATGACGTTATCCAGGCCGCATGGGATTATAAAGTCAAAAATACTCAAATCATTATTGATATTTATCGCTATGCCGTGAAATGTAATCCATTTTTTGATTTGTACGCCGATAGAGGCAATCTTTCTATTCTCAATCCAAAGGCCGGGGAAGCCTTTTTTAGTTTCACTTTTAACGCCAAGTTCGGCGAGAAATTCAATTCCGATTTTTTCGAGCAAACGAACATAATCGCTCACGCCGAGACTGTGCTTCTTTAAATTTATAATCGGATAAATAACGATTTGGCCGGGATTGTGCGCTGTGCTTCCTCCGCCGCGGCGGATTTGAATAATTTCAATGCCGGCCTGTTCGATTGCGTCAGAATCTTTGAGGAGTTTGTTTGCACTGTTTCTTGCGCCGAGTGTAATAACAGGCGGATGCTCAACGATAAAAATTACTTCTTCACCGGCCTCGGTCTGCAAAGCGAGCATTGCCTTTTCCTGCATCGCAAGTACGGTGTTATAATCCTTTATCCCGCAATCTATTATGTTAATATCAGTTGTCATTGGTCATCATTATATCGCAATTAATATAAAATTAAAACTTTTTACATATTATGCTTGACAGTGCATACTATGTAATACATAATATGTAATAGAAACCAATATTTTCAGGAGTATACAAATGAAATTTGAGCGAGAGTTATTAAAAGGAATAGCTCCGGTTGTAGTGCTCGAGACTTTATCTCGCGGCAGGATGTATGGTTACGAGCTGAGCGAGGCCATCGAAAACAAAAGTCAAAAGATTCTCACTTTAGGCCAGGGAACGCTTTATCCGCTGCTTTACAACCTCGAATCCCAAAAACTGATTAAAGGCCAATGGGAAACCGCCGAATCCGGCAGAGAACGCAAGTATTATTCGATTACGAGCAAAGGCAAACAGCGTCTCGAAACCGATAAGGTACAACTTGCAGATTTATTCAAAGCGATGAAACTTGTTTTCGGGACAAGCATGGCAAATATTTGATTTTTGCCACAGAGTTTTTTAGCCACAGAGAGCACAGAGCTCACAGAGGGATAGATATGAAAAAGGAAATGAAACATTCAGATTTTGTCAATTTGCCTGCCTGCGTTGCGGATTATATTAAGCTTGTAATAAAGAAGATGCGATGGCACAAAAAGGTTCGTGCAGACGTTCAGGCCGAGCTTATCTCACATTTCGAAGATGCCCTGAAAGACTGCAAAACAAACGAGGACAAAGAAAAAACAGCTAAGGAGTTGATTGCCAATTTCGGCGACGCAAAACTTATCGCCACTCTTACACGCCGGGCAAAAAAACGCTGCCGCCCGCTTTGGCAAAAAGTACTGATTCATTCATTTCAGATTATTGGAATAATTATCATTTATATAGTAATTTGCGGTGTTTATCTTTCTTCAGGTAAGCCAAATATCTCTTTAAACTATGTCGAATGGCTCAATAACTATGTTCGTCAGGGCAGAGACGAATCCCTCAACAGCGCTCCGATGATAAAAAAAACAGCCGACCTTTTCATAGATGAACCTAATTGGCTAAAAGAAAGCAAGGCAAAATGGCCGGATGATTTTAACGAAATCCAGTTAAAGGAGTTTGAAAACTGGCTGTTGCAAAATTCTCAGGCAATTGAAACGTTCAGGAAAGCATCTGAAAAGCCGTATTATTGGAATATTTATGACGCCAATAAATCAGATTTTACCCGGATGAATGAAGTATTGGATTATCCGATGAAAGAGCTTTCAAAATATCGCTGGATGGCAAGGATAATGGATTGGCAGGTGCGATACTCGGCATACAGAAACGAAACACAAACTGCGGTAAACGACGTGATAGATTTATGTAAATTCGGTCATAATATGCAGGGTACCGGATTGCTTGTCGAGCAGCTTGTCGGAATAGCGATTGAGGCGGTAGGATTTGCAACTACATATGACGTCATAAGCAAAAATGATGTATCAGTTCGGCAATTAGAAGATTTGCAAAGTTTCTTTCAGCAGGAACGGGGCGGCGATGTAATTAACATTGAAGCAGAGAAAGTAATCTTATACGACTTTATTCAACGAAACTTTGCTGATGATGGAAAAGGTGGCGGCAGACCTGTTCGCCAGGGTACTGGTTTTGCCGGCAAAAACACAGTTCAGATAATTTTCAATATATTGATATTTAATCTGCCGGACAGAAAAAAAGTAATTGAACAGGTTGACAATGTATATGATGCGTATAGGCAATTATTTGAAAGTTCGAATTTTGAAAGTGCAGAAATAAAATTCAATCAGGAAGTAAGTGATGCTCCGATGCTTTTACAAATTTCTTTTCCGGCATTAAAAAATCTTGGCAAACTTTCATGGCGTTTCAAAACTCAAAGAGACGGTCTTATCACAACTTTGGCGGTTATGAGATACAAAAAACAGACCGGCAAATACCCCGACGGCTGAGGAATTAGTAGAAAAAGGTTTTATGGTCAAAATGCCTTTCGATGTATATCGAAATGGGCCATTAACATATCGAAAAACTGACACTGGTTTCATATTGTATAGTTTCAGCGAAGACAGGGATGATGATGGAGGGAAAATGGGGGTTAGCAAAGAAGGCAAACCGTATATGTGGAATTCTGAGGGCGATGCTGTTTTCTGGCCGGTAACACATCTTTCAGGTAAAAAATAGTCCTGTTATAAAATTTGTTAAATTTCCTGAACAAAGCCTTATAGGCCGGCGTATGTAATATTGGAAAAAGTAAATAACATAATTCTTCTTTGCCTCCTCCTAGGTTCAAATAGACTGTGGCGGCCTTTAGAGCATTAAAGGCCGCCTTTTCTTTTTATCCATTAATTAAAGTAATTTAATGCCGGCTTGTCCGCATTTATCGAGCATATCCTGCGGCCAGATACTTGCGTGCACTTCGCCGACATGAATTTTCCGCAGCAGGAACATACATAATCTTGATTGTCCGATACCGCCGCCAATCGATAACGGCAGTTCACCGTTGAGCAGTCTTTTGTGCCAGGCGAACTCGGTTCTGTTAAGAGAGTTTCGTATTTCGAGTTGTTTCAGCATTGCGTCTTTATCAACACGGATGCCCATCGAGCTTATTTCAAAGGCCCTGTTCAGTATCGGATACCACAAAAGGATATCGCCGTTAAGGCCTTTTCTGTCGCTGCCTGTCGGCGTAACCCAGTCGTCATAGTCCGGCGCTCTGCCGTCGTGAAGGGTACCGTCTTTAAGTTCGCCGCCGATACCGATTACAAAAACGGCGCCGTGTTCTTTTGTGATTTTATCTTCCCGCTGTCTCGGAGGAAGGTCGGGATACATTTCGAGGAGTTCTTCGGTGTGAATAAATTTAATATCTTTCGGCAGTATCGGCGTTATCTGCGGGTATAGAGTGCGGACGTGATTTTCAGTTTCACGAATGGCGTTATAGATTGTCCTGACAATACTTTTGAGAAAATCGAGGTTTCTCTCCTGCGGCTTGATAGTTCTTTCCCAGTCCCACTGGTCCACGTAAATCGAATGAAGATTATCGAGCGATTCTTCGTCGGGCCTTATCGCGTTCATATCCGTATAAAGACCTTCGCCGGGCTGAAAGCCGTAATCGGCAAGCACCATTCGTTTCCACTTGGCCAGCGAAAATACCACCTCCGCGTCGGCGTCGTTATCGTCTCTTACCTGGAACGTTACCTTGCGCTCAATGCCGTTAAGGTCATCGTTAATGCCCGAACCCTTACGGACAAACAGCGGCGCCGAAACGCGCTGCAGACTCAAATTCCAGGCGAGAGCCTGTTCAAAAAAATCCTTTAATTCCTTTATGGCTTTTTCAGTTTCTCTAAGCGACAGTGGCGATTTGTACTTCGGGTCAATATAAAGGTTCGACAATTTTTACTCCCTGAAAACCAGTAATAATTCTTTATAAAAAAACGGCCCCGGCAAAAAACCGGGACCGTAAAACCGTTTATTAATTCCGTTCTTTAAACGGCATTTATCTCATGTGCACAACGATTTCAACTCTTCTGTTCTTTGCCTTGCCGCTGCCGGAATTTGGCGCTACCGGTCTGCTCGAACCGCAGCCGATGGCTCTGATTCTGTCATCCGGAATGCCGGTGGAATTTAACTGCCTGAGAACTGAAAGAGCTCTTTGTGAAGACAACTCCCAGTTATCCTTCCAGCTTGATTTCTTTATCGGGTCGGTATCTGTATGGCCGACGACATCTATTAATCTGCCGCTGTATTTGTCCTTCAAAACCGAAACAATGCCGTCGAGATTGCCCTTGGCACTTGTTTTTAGAACGGCCTTGCCTGAATCGAACAAAATCATTTCAGGCAGGGTAACGGTAATCGTTCCGGCCTTTGCGTCTACATCGACATCGTAATCACCGAAGCCTGTGGCATCGCCGCCGGATTTGCCGCCTTCCATTTGCTTTTTCATATCTTCCAGTGCCTGCTGACTTTCAGCAAGTCTGCCGGCAAGTTCCTGCTTTTCGGAGGCACTGCCCTCGAGAGTGGATTTGCAGTTATCGTACAAACCCTTGAGGTTCTGATGCTCGACATTCAGAGAGTTATATTTTTTCTTATAGTTTTCACAGCCGGTGATGAGACTATAAGAGACCATTATAACAGCCAGCAACAACACTTTTTTTCTCAGAGCAAACATTATCCATCTCCTTTATTTTAAAAAATTCATTCCTTTTTATTTAACGGTAAATTATGAACTGCAGCCAGTTCACAACCGCATCGTGTAAAATCATAACCACAAAGACCCCCATTGACAAGAAGGGACCGTACGGAATTTGACGTATTTTTTTAAAAAACATGGAAAAGACAGTCCAGGCAAGTCCAAAGAAGGGGGCAATGAAGAAAGCCACCACAACGGGCCATGGCCCCAGTACGGCACCGGCGGCACCCATAAGATGGACATCGCCAAGCCCCATTGCCTCTTTGCCGAAGGCGAAAGTACCTAAAATACGTGTTATCCAGACTATGCCGCAACCTATGAAATAACCCCATAAACCGCCTAAAAGTCCAGCAATAACAGGTATTTGCGAAAAATCTATCCACCAATCTGAAAATCGTGGTACGTTTTTAAAAATTTCAAATGCCGCAAAGGCACCAACAACTATCGGCAATAGAAAGATTACCTCTTTTAACATTTCAAGACGATGATTATAGTTTTCTGTTTGTTTTTGTTCGGTTTGAGAGTCTATAGTATCTGATTTTTCCGAGGGATAACTTGTCTTAATAATTCCGGTGAAAAGTAACAAAAGAGATGTTACCAGACCAACTAAAGCTCCAGCGGCTAAAATAGCGACCTTTGCGGATGCCAGCGGAAAGAGGTCGTAACTTCTGATAATAGCGGAATCATAGAAAAAAGTTCCCGCTCCGGCAGCGATAATACCTGCCGCTGTTACAAGCCAGCAGATGGAAATAGGGATGATATATAATTCCAAATCGATTGCCGAGGCCGCGATGAAACAGGAGAGCATAATAATATGAACAAGGTACAGCGAAAAACCGCCTTCGAAAAATCCGCCGATTCCTTTTCTGAAAGCTGTCTGGAAATAAATCCAGTAAAGAGCGACAAAAAGCAGGGCGGTCAGCAATTCGATGATGAAATACCGCGGCGTGATTTTGGTTTTGCATTTGCGGCATTTGCCCATCAGGAGCAGCCATGAAAGAATCGGAATATTATCGTAAAAAGCTATCGGCGTTTTGCAAACAGGGCAGGCCGAGCCGGGCCGAACAAGCGATAAATCTCTCGGAAGCCGATAAATCACGACATTTAGAAAACTGCCGACAGAGGCGCCGAGCGCGAAGATAAATGTAATCAGCAATCCATCCGGTATAACAATGCATCCTGCCAAATATTATTCCTTATTTTTGTTTGTTAACTATGCCGGCAACTTTCATTTGCAGACCGAACAGGCGTATAAATCCTGTCGCGTCTGTCGGATTGTATTCATCGCCCATCGTGAAGCTTGCCATCTTCGTACTGTAAAGACTTTTTGGACTCTTGATTCCCGCCGGTGTGCAGCGGCCTTTATATAGTTTCATTTTTACCGAGCCGGTAACATTCTGCTGCGTTACATCGACAAACGCATCGAGCGCGTGACGAAGCTGGCAGAACCACTGGCCGTTATAGACAAGGTCGGCGTATTTTAGCGCGACCTGCTGTTTGTAGTGCAGAGTTTCGCGGTCGAGCGTCAGAGTTTCCAGTGCCTTGTGAGCTTCGACAAGTATAGTTCCGCCGGGCGTTTCATAAACGCCGCGGGATTTAATGCCGACGAGACGATTCTCAACGACATCAGCCTGACCGACAGCGTGTTTGCCGCCGATTTTATTCAATTGCTCGATAATCTTTACAGGGTCTGTCTTTTTGCCGTTAATTGCGACAGGCACACCTTTTTCAAAACCGATTACAACATACTCCGCTTTGTTCGGGGCCTTGGAAACGGGATTCGAAAGGACGAACAGGCGATCCAATGGTTCGTTTGCCGGGTCTTCAAGCTCAGCGCCTTCGTGGCTTATGTGCCAGAGGTTCCGGTCGCGGGAATAAATTTTCTTTACGCTCTGTTCAATCGGAACTTTATGCTTTTTGGCGTATTCAATCGCTGCTTCCCGGCTGGTCAGTTCGAATTTCGGGTCTTTCCACGGTGCGATAATTTTCAGTTTCGGGTCGAGAGCCATATATGTAAGCTCGAAACGTACCTGGTCGTTGCCTTTGCCGGTAGCTCCGTGAGCGACGCCGATAGCGCCTTCCTGCTGAGCGACCATAACCTGATGTTTGGCAATTAGCGGCCGGGCGATACTTGTGCCGAGAAGATAGCCGTTTTCGTAAATCGCTCCGCTTTTGAGCATCGGCCAGAGATATTCGGTAACAAATTCTTTCCGCAGGTCTTTAACGATACACTTTACCGCGCCGGAAGCGAGTGCTTTTTTCTTAATTCCGTCGAGTTCTTCGGCCTGACCGAGGTCGGCGGCGAACGCTATAACGTCATAGCCGTAGTTTTCCTTTAGCCACGGCAGAATTACACTGGTATCGAGTCCGCCGCTATAGGCGAGAACGACTTTATTTGATGATTTTGCCATTTAAAGATATCCTTTCATATCGATAAAACGAAATTATACAATATCCTGTTTGTTTGGCAAGAAGGGAAGATTCGGAAGATTATTTTTTCCGTGGGATGACGGCATTTAGCAAATCCGAGTCCCACTGGTTTTTCTGCGAGTCGTAAATCCCGAAACCGGAGCATAATTCCCAATAGATATAACTGAAGCCGCGTTTTACGGCCGAATCGGCAATGAAAGAAGTCCAGCGAATCCTGTCGGATTTGTCGGCCTTGTAGTATGCGCCGAATTCGCCAAGATTCATCGGCCTGTTATTTTTTTTGCCCCAGTCGGCACCTTTATCGAAATCATCGTTAATTGCCTTTTGTTCTTGGGCGGTGGCTTTCCATGTTATGCCGAGACTGTCTTTTCCTTCGGCGCTCCACTCGGCGCCCTGATGTGTAAATTTAATCGGCAAATAATAATGACATGAAACAATGATATTGCGGTCACTTTCGGGTAACTGAAGATTGTCAATGTCAGTGGCATAATTGGCAGGGTTAACAACGATTGTTCGATATGGATTCGACCGGCGAATAACATCGATGGTTTTACTGAGAATACCGTTCCAAAGTTTCGCGGTTAATGCGTTGTGCGGTTCGTTCAGCGGCTCGAATAAAACTGAATCAGGATAATTTTTGTAATGCTCGGCAATTTGTTTCCATAAGGCAACAAATCGTTCACTGTGGGTGTTAGGTTCGTTCATCAATTCCATATAATGATGCATATTTACCATAACATAGAGATTTTGCTGCAACGCGTTTTTCACGGCCCAGTCTATGCGTTTGAAAAAATTGGGGTCGATTGTATATGGCGGCTGCTCTAAAGCGTGGCTCGACCAGCGAATCGGAATACGAACGGAATCGAAGCCGGCGTCTTTTATGATTTTAAAATATTCGCCTTTCAGGGTGACACCCCATTCGCCTTCATTTGGCGCTTCGAGAGCATTGCCGAGATTTATTCCTTTGCCAAGATGTTTATTTTGATTATACGGGTCGGGTGATTTGCTTTTCGCTTCTGCCGCACAGTTTAAAACCGCCAGCAAAACCATACCTGCGATAATAGGCAGCTTAACTCGCATAAAACATTTCCCATCGACTCCGGACATAAATTAACTCCTGAAACAAATGATTATACAATTCCGATATTATTTGACAATATTTATATTTTAGTATAGGTTTTGAAACTTCCAAAACAATAAATACAAATCCTGAATGGTTTTTATTTGCCGCGGAATCCGCCGTCGCTAAAAGCTATGGCGGATAAATTTGTTGATGTGGAGGATATTTTCAAGTGGTCTTTTCGGGACGTGTAAAACATCTTTTTCGTCGAGATAATATCTCATATCCTCTAAGGCGTCTTCCTGCATCGGGGTTTCGGCGGCTTCGACAAGCTCAATCAGAAAATTTCTTTCCAGTTTTTCCTGACGGAATCGCCTGATATATCCTATTTTTTAAAAAATAATTTTAAAAATTTGAGTATTTGCTCAAAAATGCGGTGCCTTTTTTGTCATTTATATGAAAAGCGTTAATTGATGGAGACATATTTGAGACAAAGTAAACATTCACTCCGACACTGTTTGCTACTGCCAGCATGAACGAGTATTACTGCAATATCCGACTACACGGATGCCCGGGTAGTTAAAGTATATAACAATCTCGCAAACATCTTGTTACATAATCCAAAGATTGTTGACTCGTGAAAAACCAAGTCAGGGATCTCAATGATGGCCAAGAAATGTTATAAGTCCATCAAGAATAGTATAAGGGTGAGGTGGACAGCCGGGTATGTACAAATCGACCGGCACAATATCACCGATTCCGTTGTTAGTCTCCTGATGGCCGCAATAGATACCCCCGGAAATTGCGCAAGCGCCAACGGCGATTACAAATTTCGGGGCCGGGATTGCATCGTAAGTTTTTTCCAACGCTAATCGCATATTCCCTGTCACGGGGCCTGTTACGAGTATTCCATCGGAATGCCGCGGCGAAGCGACAAATTGAATTCCGAATCTGGCAAGATCAAATGTAAGTGTCGTTAGCACATTAGTGTCGGCTTCACAGGCATTGCAGCCGCCGGCGCTGACCTGACGGAGTTTGAGAGAGCGACCGAATATTCTGCGGCTTTGCTCATTGAGCATTTGCGCCAGTTTTACTTCCTTATCCGAAACCAGCAGGTCATCGCGACAAGTTGCGGCAAGGCGATAATCGCCGGAAAATTCAATCGCTCCGGCTGAACATATTTCAGCGCAGCTTCCGCAGAAAATACATTTGCCCATATCGATACAAATCTTATTATCTTTCAAAATTATCGCACCTGTCGGACAGATTTTTTCGCAGGCCTTGCATTGATTGCATTTGTCGTGGTGCAGAATCGGTCTGCCTTTGAACCGCTCGGGCATAACCGGCGGCTTTGCCGGAAACGGATATGTGTGATAACCCTGTTTTATACGTGCTATTAATGCTTTTATCATAATAATCTCACAGGTCGTGTCCACAGTAAGAGAGATTGAAACTTTTATTGCACAGCGGGAAATCGGATATCTGCTGATTTCTCATCGCAACAGCCAAACCCATCCAATTATGGAACGAAGGATCAATAATTTTATAACGGGCCAATTTCCCTGATTCATCAGTTATAGCAACATGGCATATTTCGCCTCGCCAGCCTTCGACGAGCGATACGGCGATTTTGTTCGGCGCCGCGGATGATGTATTAACCTGTATCTTACCCGCAGGCATCGTATCGAGAAGGTTGTTAATGAACGCAGTGGAATGCTGGATTTCGAGCCATCGAACATAAGCGCGGGCGAAAACGTCTCCGGTATTCCACGTTGCAACTGGAATCTGATTGAACTGAAAAACTCCGCCGGCGAAATTATAACGACAGTCGCGTTCGAGACCGCAGGCACGGGCTGCCGGACCAACAAGACCCAGGTCTGTGGCCGTTTGTTTTGACAATATGCCGGTGTCTTCTAATCGGCTAAGTACCGATGGAGTCGTCCATAAACAATTGGCCGCATTAGTAACATCTTTTAGTGCCGCCACCAAACGCCGACGAAGTTCATCGATGTGTTGTTTTTCAATATCGAAAGCCATTCCTCCCGGCCGAATTAAATTGCGGCCGAAACGATTGCCGCAGAGCATCGCCGTCATATTAAGAAAATCTCCGCGAATACGTCCGCAAAACGACGAGGTGGGCAGATACCCGATATCGCCGGCCAGCGCTCCGAGGTCGCCGGTATGATTGGCGAGCCGTTCAAGTTCGAGAGCGATGCCGCGAAGCGAATGCGCCCGAATCGGTGCCGAGCAGGAACTCAATGCCTCAAGAACATGGCAGTGTGCCAGCGTATGGCCTATCGTGGTATCGCCGGCAGTGGTTTCGATGTAATGAATCGACTTGTTATGCGGCGAACCTGTCATTCGCTGTTCTATGCCGCGATGCTGATAGCCCAATGATATTTCCAGATGCAGAACATTTTCTCCATTGCATTGGAAACGAAAGTGTCCCGGCTCGATGATGCCTGCGTGAACAGGGCCGACGGCGACTTCGTGTATTTCACTGCCCTCGACGCGGAAAAAATCTGTTATGCCCGGCCCAGAACCATTCCACAAATTATGCTGTGTATAGGATCGATGAAAACGTATCGGCTTTAGCCAGGGATGACCGTCGGGACGAATCCCGAACTGCTCGGCAATCTCGCGCTCGAACCAATGTGCCTGCGGACAATCCGGCGTCAATGATGGATAGCTTTCCTTTACGCTCGTCGTTGCCAATCGCAATATGCCATGGTGGTCATCGGCGAGAACAATAACCAATTTTACTATGTCGTTATCCTGCGAAACACCGAAAAATGCGGCGATGTGTCCGCCGCTATTAACCTCATTTATAACGGTATCTCTAAAATCCTCATTTGTCAAAAATGGCAATTCGCCTATATCGGCTGTCTTACAATTGTAAAGGCTAAGTATTTGGCGGCTCATTAATAACCTCCCAGCAGATTGGCGATATGATGCAGGAGGCTGCTTAGATGCGGCGGAACATAAACTCCGAGTACAAGCGTTCCCAATAATAATATTGCAGGCGGCACAATCGAAAGAGTTCGCTCACCCTCTACACTGACAGGTTTCACGTTTCGGCCCTGCGTCATTCGCAATGCGATAGCGGATATGCCGATGAAAATAATCGCCAGAAGCACCAGATACGTTACGGCGACGGCATAGCGTCCCTGGTCGATACTCGCTTTAAGAATCAAAAATTCACTTAGAAATATTCCAAAAGGCGGAAAGCCTGTAATCGCCAGTATTCCCGCTGTCCACAATAGTCCCGATGCCGGTATTGCCGAGAGCACGCCCCGTACATCGCCTGCGGTTTTGGTTTTATATGCGGCAAGGATATTTCCAGCAACCAAAAACAGAGCCGCCTTAGTGAGCGAATGGTTGACTGCGTGCAGCATCGAACCGAATACGGCCGCGCCGCCCAGTCCGACACCCATAGCGAGGATGCCGATATGCTCGACGCTCGAATAAGCAAGCATACGTTTATAATCTGCCTGGCCGATAACGAACACGGCCGCGAATGTCATCGAGACAAGCCCGAAAAACATCAGAAGGTCCTGCGCAAAGGCTATATGTCCTGCGGCAGTGGTTACTTCAAACGCCCTTAAAATGCCGACAAACGCACAGTTAAGCAGCGCACCTGAAAGAAGTGCCGATACAAGCGATGGCGCTTCAGAATGCGCATCCGGCAGCCATGTATGAAGAGGGGCAAGACCCATTTTTGTGCCGTAGCCTACCAGAAAAAATATAAAGGCCGCCTTAACCCATGGTTCCCATAATTGCGAAGCATTGGCGATAAGGTCACTGCGCATCAGAGGTATTGATACTCCGTTATGCGCCGATGCGGCAATGGCAAGAAAGAAATTGCCCAACAGAGATACCGCGATACCTACCGAGCAAATTAAAAGATATTTCCACGTTGCTTCGAGCGAACGGTGATGACGGTGAAAATAAATCAGTGGTGCCGTTACCAGTGTCGTTGCTTCCATAGCAACCCAGAGCATTCCGAAGTTTTGACTGGTAATAACTATTGTCATTGTCGTCAGGAACATCAGGAGGCAGCCGGTAAAAATGGTTTCAGGGGCATTGGCAAAGAATTCGCCTTCCTCGAAATCCTTCTTTTGGCTGCGTCGCTCAGCCTTGAGATAGCCTATGGCGTACAGCGAAGCCATAAGGAATAAAACATCGGTAATACTCATAAACAATTGCGCTATAGGGTCTATTTCAAACCAGCCGTTTAATATCGGAGCAGGCGTATGAATCCAGCTTGCCGCCATAATCGCAGCGTGGCTAAAGGCCGCGACAACAAGAATACTCCGCCGCAGCTTATCGCTGCGGATAAGCAGGCTCAGCAGAGCGGCAGTAAATGGTATCAATAATAATGCCCAAATCATTTTAGTCCTTTAGCGTACTCAATTGGTCGGTATTGATATGGTCGAATTGTCTGCTGATATGGAAAATTGCGATGCCCATTACAAATACGCCTACGAATACATCGAGCAGAATTCCCAGTTCGATTAGCATAGGCTGCTGACTGGCAATAGCCATACCAAAGGCGTAAATACCATTTTCAAGCACCAGGTATCCCAATACCTGCGTTAGCGCCTTTTTGCGGCTGATGATAATAAACAATCCAACAATCAGCGTAAACATCGCTACTGGAATAAGCATTGGTGAATGAACACTAAACGGCATAGGCAGTCGCGTGCTTATCCAATACGAAAACGCAAGTGCAATCGGTCCCATCAGGAGCGACAGACCATATCCGACATACGGGTCGTCTTCACGCCAGACATTTAGCTGCCTAAGCGTCCGCCAGAGCATCAATGGAAAGATGACGCCTTTAAGAAGGACACTTAGTACGGCAAATATAAGCAGTTGCGGCTCAAAACTGTGGATAATCAGCGGCAGTATGCCGAGAGCTACTCCCTGAGCGGCCACAACATGAATACAGGCGCGAAGTCTGCTGCTTCCCAGAACAACCATGTTCGTAAGTATCAGCAATACCATTATAATATCTGTCCGCACAGCTTAATTCCTTAAGGCAAAAACAAGCGACAGTATCGCAAGTGAGATAGACGTAAACAGCAGGTTTGGCACACTTATCAGCCTAAACCGTGCCATACATGATTCAACAATTCCTATGAAAACCGATACGGCAAATACCGCCGCGACGGCAGCCGGTATCGAAATCCATAACGGCATTTGATTCATCGGCAAAAGCATTCCTACTAATATCGCGGCAAATATCCACAGCTTCAGTGCGGAACCGTATAAAATAAATGCAAAATCAGGCCCGCTGTTATCGAGTACCATCACCTCGTGAATCATTGTCAGCTCAAGATGAGTATTCGGGTCGTCTACCGGAATGCGTGCGTTCTCCGTAAGAAGAACAATAATCATCGCCGCTGCCGTCAGCAGCGGTGTCGCGCAATTGCTCGTCCACATCTGCGGTGTAACAGCAGAGAAAATACCGGAAAGAGAAACGCTTGAAGTCTGCCTTGCCATAGCCGCCAATGCGATAAATAAAGCCGGTTCTGCCAGTGCGGAAAACTGCACTTCACGGCTTGCACCCATTCCCTCGAAACTTGAGCCGGTATCCAGCGCACCGATGACAATGAAAAATCTCATCAGTCCAAGTAAATAAGCCGCGAAAATTAAATCGCCGTTAAAGCTTAACAAACTGCGGCCACCGCCGAGAGGAACGATAAATGCTGTCAGTATAATTGCCGTAAGACAGATAACCGGGGCTATTTTGAATACCCACGATGTTGTCGTGCTGTAAACGACGCCTTTGTGAAGCAGACGCCAAAGGTCGTAGTACGGCTGAAGCAATGGCTGGCCGCGTCTGCCTGCGAAAAATGCCTTGACCCTATTGATTACACCCAAAAGCATTGGTGCAAGCAGCATCGCAATAACAGGTTGGATTATCATTATTGCTATGTTCGTCATTTGAGTTTCCATACGAGAAGAATTATCAGTGTAATGGCAATATAGAGTACGTACATTTGCACGACGCCATACTGTACCCACCGCATTTTACTTATTACCCAATCGACCCGCTCGAATATCGGGCGATAAAGATATTCGCTGCTTACATCGGGCGTATGAGATTCGAATTGTGCCTGCTCCGGAAACAGTTCTTTTATTTTCACAGTTTTGCTGCGGCTGTACAGCACACTCTTAAACATATCCACTATCGGCTGTGAGAACGAGGACGAAGTATATTGCATACGAGGCGTCGGGGCGGCATAACCGCAGTCCCACGTCGGAGACTGTGCAGCAGTTTTATTACGCAAAAGTCTGTATCGAAACATTACAAGAACCGCGGCGAGAATCATAAATACTATTGAAGCTGCCACGATGGTTAAAAGCATCTTATTGGCTTGACTGATATATGCCGCAGTTGTTTCAGATACCACAGGCGCAATTTGAGAAATAACCGGGATAATTGCCGGAAGTATCAGCGGAGCTGCCAGGCCGATAATGACGCAAAGTCCCGCCGCTATCCACATCGCGATTTGCATTTCCGCGTTTGCCTTGTGTGCGTTTGCCGCCTGTGATGTACGCGGCTGACCGAGGAAAACAATACCGAAAACTTTTGTAAAGGCAGCCAGTGCAAAACCGCCGATTACAGCAAGAGCCGCAATAGCACCTGCGGTCGGCACGACCAGCCGCACACCGTCGGAAAGAGCCGCACTGAATGAGCCGTAATATAAAAGGAACTCGCCGATAAATCCGTTAAGCGGCGGCAGCCCGCATATTGCGATTGCGCCTATGACAAATGCCGCGGCGGTTTGAGGCATACGTTTGATGAGACCGCCCAATAAATCCATATATCGTGTACCTGTTGAATGCAGGATTGAGCCTGCACCCATAAACAACAGACTTTTAAAAATCGAATGGTTGATTATATGCAATAAAGCCCCGGCGAAACCGAAAACTACGAGTATCTCTAAGCCGCTGGCAATACCGACCAGGCCCTGGCCAAGTCCGATTAAAATAATTCCGATATTTTCCACGCTCGAATAAGCGAGCATTCGTTTGATGTCGTGCTGCGCAAGAGCGAATAGAATTCCCAACAACCCTGACACAATGCCCAGGCCGATTAAGAGCCATCCCCACCAGAGCTCGATATTGGGCAGAATGGAAAGCGTACGAATAATGCCGTAAATGCCCATCTTTATCATCACGCCCGACATCACTGCTGAAACATGGCTCGGCGCAGCAGGATGCGCTTCCGGCAGCCAGACATGCAGAGGCATAATGCCGGCCTTTGTTCCGAATCCGACCAGGGCCAGCAGGAACAATCCAGATGATGCCGCCGGAGCGATGGTTTTGAGCATGCTCGAACTGTCGAAATCCAGCGAGCCGCTGTATTTGCCAAGTACGATGAAAAATGCCAGAAGAAACGCTGTGCCGATATGGGTAGCGACAAGATAAATCCAGCCTGCCTGTCGAACGGATTCATGCTCATCGTCGAAGGTTACGAGAAAATATGACGTCAAAGACATAACTTCCCATGCTGCGAGGAATAATATGCTGTTGCGAGCCATTACAACCATTGCCATACTCGCAGCGAGAATATTAAAGAAAAATGTCGGTATGCCCAGCCGGCGATTTTTATACGCAAGCATATACCCGCAGCCGTAAACCGCGGCAATCGAGCATATCAGGAGAACAGGAATTAGAAACAGGGCCGAAATACTGTCAAGTTCGACATAAAATGAACCGTAAGGTACCTGCCAGGGAACTTTTAATGAAATAGCATTGCCGCTGCATAATACTTTTATGGCAGGAACGATACTTATGACTGAACCGAGTATGACCCCGACAGCACCGAACCGTGTGCTGCTCTTTGCATCTCTGATAAACAGAGAAATAAGACCCGTCAATATGATAAGACCGATACCAGTCAATATGACTGACATTTATTTTTTCTCCTGGTGCTCCGGCATCGCTGATTTTAGTTTATCAAGTTCGGCTTCGATACGGGCGATATGGGAAAAGATTTCTTCACGCAAAGCTCGCGTTTTAATTGCATTCTTTAGTTCCTCATCACGCAATGCAAAACACAGGCGTGACAGCAAATGAAGATGTGCCCGGGCAGTTGGACTTACAATGGTAAAAAGGCAATACACAGGCTGAAGATCAATTGCTTTGAAATCGATAGGTTTTTCCAGAAAACACAGCGAGATAGTTGGCTGTGGTACATGCAGCACTATTGGATTTCTAACGTGCGGAATCGCAATGCCGTCGCCTATGCCGGTCGAGCCGATTTCCTCGCGGGCAAGAAGCACATTGAACAGAAATTCTCTGTCAACTTCCGGCGGAAGCTGCATCATATCAACTACCGACCGCAGGGCAGAAGTTTTATCTTCCCCGCTTATGCGATAGTGGATACCTCCCATTTTGAGGGCTTCGCCTAGACTTCCGAGCTGGGCGTTTACCGACTCAGGCTCTTTGAATAGCTCCGTCGAAACATTAATCCGGTTGGCCATCGCCCATTCGAGCAATTCTGTACGATTAAAGCGGTACTGACTGTTAACACGATAGCCGGGCAGAGATTGCTGGTCAAGCCAGCGATATACCGTCTTTTCACTAACCGCAAATAACTCGGCTACATCTCGTACTGTCAATTGCATTAAAAGTATTTCCGTTCTATGGACATTTGTGGACATATTACGACGTATGTCTATAAATGTCAATAGTATCTTCCAATCAAATAGCAGTATATCCAGATACGTTCGATCTCTTATATAAGCTGCATAAAAGCCGGCTATTAGCTGTTTCTTTTCTGATTACGAGGCTGAAAATTAGGAGATTACAGCCAGTTGCCAACTGGCAATTGCCAAAAAAATACCTGCTATAAAAGTTGGGGAAGAATTTTACTTTAATTACCCAGCCGTAGAAAAAGTCCTCTTTAAACGTACAAGTATAGGGGACAGCGATGAAAGCTAACCCCTCACCACTTCCTATTTGAACCGCTTTTACTTCGCACAGAGCAGGCGGCAGCCTTATGCGGGCTTGCTGTTTCAATCTGGTATGCCTTAATGTCGCAAGGCTTAACTCCACCGTCTATCAAACTCGGCAAAGCGCATTTGCGGAGAGTGGATTTGTTGCGTCAGTGGACAAAGGAAAATTGTCCACCTATTGATAAATTTTAAATTTGGCGAAAGGGGAAAAATGAAAGCTGAAATTAAAAAGGCTGTTTATTCGCCGCGGAATCCGCCGTCGCTAAAAGCTATGGCGGATAAATTTATTGATGTGGAGGATTTTTTCAAGCGGTCTTTTCGGGACGTGCAGAACATCTTTTTCGTCGAGATAATATTTCGTATCCTCTGAGGCGTCTTCCTGCATCGGGGTTTCGGCGGGTTTGCCGAGCGCAATGACAGAATCAATCTGATATTTTTCGTCAACATTAAGAATTTCCAGAATTTTCATCCTGTCAATCGCGCCGAGCCAGCATGAGCCGACGCCTTTGCCCCAGGCGGCAAGTAAAATATTTTCTATCGCCGCGGCCGCATCGACAGCCGAATTGGACTTAACTTCGATATCGACGAGAACAACAATGTAAGCAACAGGCCTTTGATTCAGCAGGGGGTTTCTTTTCGGCCTGACGTGACCGGCCCATGACAGACACTCAAAAAGTTTTTGGCAGGTTTGCGGCTCATCGACAATAACATATTCGAGGGCCTGGATGTTTCCGCCGGCAGGTGCGGACCGGGCGGCTTCGACAAGCTCAATCAGAAAATTTCTTTCCAGTTTTTCCTGACTGAATCGCCTGATACTACGCCGGGTTTTGATTAAATCAATTATTTCCATAGCAAAAAATTCCCCTGGCTGAAAAATGGGCAGTATAGGACTCGAACCTACGACATCCTGCTTGTAAGGCAGGCGCTCTAGCCAACTGAGCTAACCGCCCGAAAACGCTTAAATTATGTTAAAACGCAAGGCTTGTCAAGTAGAAATGTTAGCCGAGGGCCTTTGTGAAGATTAATTTCGGGTCGCCGGGGGCGTAAAAATCGTCCACACAGGCCGCCTGACGATAGCCGTTTTTTATATAAAAATTTTGCGTCGATTTATATTTTTCAGAGCCGGAAGTCTCGATTACGGCCAGTCTTCCTTTTTGAGATGAGATTTCTTTTTCGGCGAAGGCCAATAATTGCGAACCGATATGCTGTTTCTGAAAATCAGGGTCGACGGCAATCCAGTAAATATCGTATGTACCGAGCGTGCAGGGCGTTTCGCCGAAGCATACCCAGCCGGCAACCTTGTTTTCCATCGTTGCGACATAAGACTGATAATTGCAGCCGGCCTTTTCCAGTGCCGCATCCTCGAATACTTCACGGGCGATTATTTCTTCGACTGGCCGGAAGAAACCGGTCCTTACTATAATGTCCATTGCAACGGTCTGGTCAGCAGGGC
The DNA here is from genome assembly GCA_041652575.1 of Phycisphaerae bacterium. Taxonomy (NCBI): domain Bacteria; kingdom Pseudomonadati; phylum Planctomycetota; class Phycisphaerae; species Phycisphaerae bacterium. The sequence goes on from JBAZHC010000002.1 coordinate 207,934, forward strand.
AGGCTTTTCGAATATTTATTTTCATATGAAAATCCTTTGAGACGGTGGTTTGCGTTATCGAGTAATGTTAGAATAAACTGTTCATACGGGATGCCGGCGGCCGCCAATGCCGCGGCAAAGCCCGCATCGGCCGAAATATCCGGGTTCGGGTTCACTTCGAGAATATAAGGTTCGTCATCTTCATCGAGACGAAATTCCACGCGGGCGTAATCACGGCAGCCTATTGCGTCCCATGCGGCGATAGACAGCTTTTCAATCCGGACGTACAAGTCATCGCTTAAATCCGCGGGAATTTTTCGGGGTGTATTATTATAAACGAATGAATCCTTTTTCCATTTTGCGCTGTAATCGACAACTCGCGGCTGTCCGTCTGCAAACGCCGCGAAGTCAATCTCCGCTATCGGCAGGACATCGGCCTTGCCGTTTCTCTCAAGCATAGAAATATTCAGTTCCCTTGCCGCGATAAATTGTTCCACGATAACGGGATGGCCGAACTGGCCGTGCAATTGTTCGACAAGAGTTTGGGTTTTTTCCGTTTCAGCGGGCAATTGGACGACGGAATCGGCGGTAATGCCTTCGCTGCCGTCGCAAAACGCCGGCTTGATAATATATGCTCCCTGTTTCAGTGAATCCGCTTCGAATTTCATTCCCGGCAAAACAACAGTTCCCTGCGGGCAGGCGATTCCGCATCCGGCAAGCACGGATTTCGTCTGGCATTTATTCTGTGCCAATATGTTTGCGGGTGTGCTGTTGCCCGTACAGCTTTTGCCGAAGGCCTGACAAATTACCGGCACAAAACTGGCCTGCTCAAGGGATTCGAGAAATTCCTCAACGAGATTGAATATGATTTTTTCTTTTCGGTCTTTAAGAATGCTTATCAGGTGCATTAAATTTTCAACGCCGAGTACGGTATATTTTATTCCAAGTTTCCGGCAGGACTGTTCGACCATAACGACCTGGTCCATCACTGACGCTCTGCTTTCGTACAGCGGGTCGTCCGGTGGGCCGAAAGTATTGTGCAGAATCAGTATGTCATCCATTCTTTGCTCTTTTAAAGGCGTTATCAAGGATTGTGCCGATTAGCTTTTCGTAACTCATTCCTTCCTGCGTCGCAATCATCGGCAGGTCGGAATGCTTCGGATGCAGACCCGGCAGGGGATTGACCTCCAGAAAACAGGCTTTGCCCGTCTTATCGAGGCGAACATCAACCCGGCCGGCGTCGCGGCACTGTAAAACCTTATAACAGTCAAGAGCTAAACTTTCAACTCTCCTTTTTATCACGGGGTCGTCTAAAATTGGATGATAGAAAATACGGGACTCGCATTCTTCCTTGTTTACATAAGAATATATCGCCGGGGCATCTTTGCTTCGCATCTCAATTTCCATTGTTCCCAGAACGGCCGAGTCAGTGCCTGTGCCGAGAATGGCGGTAGTAAACTCTCTGCCCGGCAGATATTCTTCCACAAGCACCGGCTGGCGATACTCGGAAAGTAACTGCAGGCATATCTTTTTTAGTTGTTTTGGATTTTCGATATGCGAATTACCATCGATTCCCTTGCCTGTTCCTTCTGCCAGCGGTTTTGCGAAGAGGGGATAATTGAGTTTTATGTCGTTCAAATCTTCCGCTTTTTCAACGACTGCAAAGGCCGCTGTCGCAAATCCGCCTTGAGCGACGAGTTGTTTGGCTATAGCCTTGTCGAGTGTCGTCGCGCAGACCAGCGGGTCGGAAAAAGTATATGGTATTTTATGCATTTCGAGAATTGCCGGCACGTATGATTCTCTGCATCGTCCGCCGATTCCCTCGGCAATATTGAAAACCATATCCCAGCGTTTGCCGGCGGCCAACATTTTGCATAAAGACTTGCCGCTGCCGATTCGCTCAACACGATATCCGAGTGATTCTATCGTTTTCTGAATAGCGTTTATCGTCTCTTCAGAGTCAAATTCTGCAACATCCTGTTCGGAGTAACCCTCGGCAAGATAATCCTTGCGTAAATCGTAAACAAATCCTACCAGCGGCTTTGCCATAATACTTTAAGGCTCGAACAGGTAGGCGGTTTTATTTTGGCCGGCGTACCTTTCACGTCGTTTGATATGATGGTTTTTCGCCGGAGCTATTACGGATGTTTTTCCGCTGGCCAGTTCCCACACGCCTATTTTGCCGGTTGATGTTGTGTTATCAACTGCCGGCTTTGCCGACGGTTCGGGATAATTGACAAAGAGGCCTTCGTAATTTCGCAGTACCGTATGTGAAGGGCTCATCGAGACGATATAATTTGGCAGAACGGGGATTTTGCCGCCACCGTGAGGGGCATCGACTACGAATGTAGGAATTGCGATTCCGCCGACTCTGCCGCGAAGGTATTCCATAATCTCCATACCTTTGCGGATAGATGTTCGGAAATGCTCCACGCCTCGAACAAGGTCGCACTGATAAAGATAATACGGCCTTACCCGCGTCTGAATCAGCCCTCGGCAAAGCTGCTCTATAATCTTGGCATCGTCATTTACGCCCGCCAGCAGTACCGTCTGGTTGCCGAGCGGGATTCCGGCATCGGCCAGTTTCGCACAGGCCTCTTTAGCCTGCGGCGTAATTTCGTTGGGGTGATTAAAGTGTGTATTAATCCACAATGGATGATACTTTTTAAGTATATTTACCAGTCCGTCCGTGATTCTCATCGGCAGCACCACCGGAACACGGGTTCCGATACGAATGACCTGTACGCTCGGCACCGAACGCAGAGACGAGAGCACCATTTCGATTGAGCCGTCGTTCATTGTCAGGGGGTCTCCGCCGGACACGATTACATCGCTGACTTCCGGATGGGCCATGAGGTATTCTGTTACCTGCCTTATCCGTTGAGCGGAAATTGAGCTTTCACGTGCCCCGGCTATTCGTTTGCGGGTGCAGTGTCGGCAGTACATCGAGCACATTGTCGTCGCGATAAGCAGCACCCTGTCGCGGTAGCGGTGTACCATCCCCGGTACAGGCATGTCCTCGTCCTCGGACAGGGGGTCGTCGCTTAGGAACAACGGGTCGATAAGCTCGCGAGGCTGGGGCACGGCCATTGCGAAAACGGGGTCGCTAATGTCAGGCCGGCGAATCAAAGAGGCGTAGTATGGCGTTATCGCCATTGGAAATTTCCGGCTAACCTCATTCATTTGCTGAGAATTGGAGCCGGGAAAGTATTTTTCGAACTGATCGAGACTCCGGATGCGGTTTTTTATCTGCCATTTCCAGTCGCCGGGGTCAGCAAAGTCCGGCAGGTTTGAATTGTTGAAATTATGGGGGGGACATGCAGGCCGAAGCCTACTCGGAGGTTCTGAATCCTGACTCTCGACTGAGGGAGTTGACGACTCATCTGTATCAAACATATTCTTCTTTCTCATAAAAAAGGATACCCGCCTTGCGCGGGTTAAGCTGTCGGGATAATCCACATATCCCAACGTTTTTATACTTATTATCTCAATACACGCAAATTTTTTCTTGTCAATAGATATTTAATGATTTTTTTGTAAATAATCCCTTTCTTTTGTTCTTGACGCAAATATGGTGTTGAAGTTACCTTATTTGCTATATGACTCAATCTGCTCAAGCTTCAATACAGGATACACAGAAGGCACCATTCTGGCGAAGTACAACAGTACTTTTAATTTTTATATTAATGTTAGCGGGGTTTTTACGGCTATACAATTTAGGCAAGTCTCCTCCCGGCCTGAATCAGGACGAGGCAACCAATGCCTGGAACGCTTATTGTCTGCTCAAGACCGGCACGGACCAGACTGGCGTGTCCTGGCCTGTTTTTTATATGCGATGTCTTGGCGGTAACAGCAGCACCCTTTTTATTTACTTTATGATACCGTTTCAAGCCATTGGAGGGCTGAATATATTTACAACTCGTCTTCCCGGGGCTGCGGCCGGGATATTTACTGTTTTTGTTATTTATTTGGCAGGCAAACGCTTATTCGACCGGCAGGTCGGTCTTATGGCCGCTTTTTTATTGGCGTTAAATCCCTGGCAGATTCAGCAAGGCCGCTGGGGGCACGAGGCGACTTTATGCGCTTTGCTCGGTATTACACCGCTTGCCATGCTGCTTTGGGCTCGTATGCCGATTTATAATGATAAAAACAATTCCTCCAGACCGTTCCTGGCGGTATTTGCAGGTATAGCAGCTGGCATTTGCTGCTATGGCTATCAGGCTGTGCGCATATTCATACCTGTTTTTCTGTCGCTAATGGTATTATTAACACTTCCGGGATGGTGGCGATTTATAAAAACGCGCAAAGGTATTGTGTCTATTGCGGCATTTGTCTTCGGTTTTCTAATTACTTTCGGCCCTCTTGCGTGGCAGCATATTTTCCATCCTGAAGGTATTTCCCAACGCAGTATGGCGCTTGAAAAAGTTGGATTTTCACTAAGTGATGAATCAATCTGGATTACCATCAAGAATGTTTTGAATAGATACATTCATCACTTTGGTCCGGACTTTCTTTTTATTCACGGCGACCATTATATTATTCAGTCGCCGCCGGGCTTCGGTCAGTTTCACGGGTATATGCTTCCGCTTATGATTCTCGGATTGGTTTACATTTTGCGATACTTTAAATCCTCACCTTCAGTTCGGACACTGCTTGCTTTTATCATCGCCTATCCTGTTGGCGATATAATATACAGCACAGCCGGCATACATTCGCTTCGCAGCGCACCGGGAATGTGCAGCCTTATTTTGTTAGGTGCAGTCGGTGCCGTTTTCAGCGGCCGGTGGCTTTGGAAGCAGAACCGCCAATCGGCAGTGACAACTGTCTCGATCTTTGCTGTCGCTGCGGTTATATTAAATGCCGTATTTTTTAACAATTTTTATGTAAAATATAACCGCGACCCTGATATTTACCACGCTTACCATACCGACCTGGTCGAGGCCTGCCAATGGCTCAAGCCCCGTCTTAAGGATTATGACGGAGTATTCTTTACGACAAGCTCACTGAATATGCCTTACGCTATTTCTTTAGTAACGCTCGGCTACGACCCGAAACAGTGGTTTGAAGACAAACGTGATTTTTACTCCGATGGAGAATGGGAGCATTATACCCATTATGGAAAAATGTACTTTATGTACAACGATTCGTTTATGCCCGCTTTAATGAGCCTGCGGCAGAGAACTCCACCGGGCAGGGCTCTTTTTATCGTCCGGCCGGGCGAATTCAACCTTGCAAATCCCATTCACCGCATAGTCGGCCCTTATGGCCTGGATGTTCTGTGGATATGCGAACCTGCTAATTAACATTAGTGGGGTAAAAAAGCACACTCCGTATTATTATTTTTGGATATATGCCTGATTTGCCTTGTATAGTTCCAATCTCGTCTGAATTTCACCAGCCATATTGTCCTGACCGTGCGTTTTGGCGAGGTTGATTGCTCTTTGAGCTGTTGTTATTGCATCGCTAAACCTGCCCGCTGCGGCATAAGCGACTGCAAGGGTATCCAGGAACCCGGCATTATTGTATTTTGTAAGCTCACAGGCACGTTCAGCCAATTCGACAGCCTTGCCGCCGTTCCTGATTGAGCTGTCCCCTGAGACCGCCAAAACCCAGGCCAGATTATTGAGAACATCGCTGCTGTCGGGCTGGATTTCGAGTGCCCGGGACCAGTTTTGAACTGCCGGCCTGTATTGGCCGAGCTGCGTATATGCAGTGCCGAGATTTACATATATATCCGGATTGTTCGGTTCCGTCCGCAGTGCCTGGTTAAGATGTGAAACGGCCTGGTCAGCTTTTCCTGACGCAAGAAGGGCAAAGCCCATTTGCCTTTGAACGCCCGGATATTCAGGTTCAAGCTTTAACGATTTGGCAAGATTGTTAACGGCATCGTCGTATTTTTTTTGCATACTCAATGCCGCCGCCAGATTATAGTACACTTGTGCGGAATCCTGTTTTTGCTTTATAAGTTCATTGAAGCACTCGATGGCCCGGTCAGGTTTTCCCTGCTTTAAAAGAAACTGACTGAGATTGTTACGTGCATCGGAATATAACGGAAACTCATTCACCAGCCTGCTTAGTCGTTGTACAGCTTCATCGCCTCGGCCTGCATCGAACAGTGCGATTCCATAGCAGTTCTCCGCTATCGGATTATTTTCAGTTACTTTCAATGTGTAATCGAACAGCGTTGTTCCATTCTGCCAGTATTTTACCTGCGCCTGGGTAAGTAAAATCATCGGCAGCAGCACGGCCATAGCCAATACCGCGGATAATCGGGGTCGTTTGGCGGCAAAATCTTTGACGGTCCATACAAAAATAATCAGAAGACCCAGCATTGGAATATACATATAACGATTCGCCATCGATTGGGCGCCGGCCTGAACAAGTCCTATCGTCGGGAAAAGAGTTCCAATGTACCATAACCAGCCCGTCGTTATGTATTTTCTGCGGGGGATGATATAAATACAAAGTACGAGGATAATAACGAACGATAACGCACAGGTTATCGCGATGATTTTTGGAAGGTTTTCAGGCAGAGGCGGATAAAAAACAGCCAGCTTGCTCGGCCATACGAGCTTGCCGATGTATCTCATATAGGAAATAAACATATTGCCGATTCTGTCGTTCAGCGGAATGTTCTCTAAAGTGGCGACTGCTCCTCCTTGTTTTTGTGCGGCGAGGGTCATCACGCTTAGAAATGCCGACAAAATGAACAGGGGGATTTTCTCAATTATTAATTTTACGGTCGATTCCTTTTGCTGAAAGTTGACCCGGCCCAGGGGCCAGTAATCCAGCAGAAGCAGGGTCAGAGGAACTGTTACGACGATTGGTTTGGTTAAGATACAAAGACAATATACCAGAAACACGGGGACATATCGCCCAAATCCCGGGGATTTTGTGTATCGGAAATACGCGGCGATAGTCAAAGACCACAATAGCCCGCTAAGTACGGTCTTTTGCTCAGCCGCCCATGCAACCGATTCGACCTGAAGCGGATGCAGCGCAAATACCGCGGCTATGAAGGTACTTGCCCATACTGCACCTGTCATCCGGCTAAAGAGCCAAAAAACGAGCAGCGAATTGGCTATGTGCAGAAGCAAACTGACAAGGTGGTATCCGAGCGGATTAAGGCCGAAAATCTGGTAGTCGATAATATGGCCCAGCCATGTAAGGGGATGCCAGTTGGCCGCGTGCGATTTTGTAAATGCCCAAATGATCGAATCTTGTGTTATGCCGCCTGTAATGTGAGGATTTTCGGTAATGTAATTTTGGTCGTCGTATATGACAAAGCCGTTGTGGCGCAAAGGCTCGTAAGCGATAAATATTGTGACGACAATGCAGATGGATATGATTATTTTAGCACGCATGCTGGTTCTGCCGGAAAGTACTATTTGCAATGGGCAGGGGCGGAGTTGAACCGCCGACACACGGATTTTCAGTCCGTTGCTCTACCAACTGAGCTACCTACCCGTCAGCCCATCCGGCCAATCCGGACGGAAAAACGATAATTTACAGACTCAACAGCTCTATTGCAAGTAAAAATATCGCCTTGCCAAACAGGCCGATAGGGATATAATCTGGAGTATATCTCGTGAAGTTTATTTCGCTTCACACTTCACGAAAGGCGAGATACGAAGAATGCGGGCGTAATTCAGCGGTAGAATGTCAGCTTCCCAAGCTGAAAGTCGAGAGTTCGAATCTCTTCGCCCGCTTTTTGACTGGCAGTGACAACACCTGCCAATGGTTGTCTAAGCTTGCCACGTTCAAAGGCTTACGACGAGTGAGACTGAACGTCTTAGGTATATCTTGTTTCCCCAGATTGACTGCAAATGACAGCAAAAGTCTAAAGCGGTATGTTTTAACTGCAAGCGCCACTGCAAGCGCAGTTTGGCCGCCACGTTTGGCAACGTTCGATTGCTGTGCTGAGTTGGGACATTCTTGGTTCCTGGATTTTCTTTTCAACGTGCGGCGACGTGTGCAATTCTGTGATATCACGTTTCCATACGGCTAGGATAATATTGGGGCACAGGTCGGGCGGCGATTACCGAAGTTTATGCGAGATGGATCAAGCGAAGGCTATGGAAGCGATTGTGAGGGTGGGATAAAATCAAGCTCAAAATTTCAACTGCACTTGTAAGAAAAATTAGGTGTTTTTTCTTACAAAATCAATAAGTTCATAAGTATACAACATCTTGAAAATAATGTACTTAGTAGGAGTTATGAAAATGGTGAGGGTGGGCATTTTCACAAAAAAAGATTTTTCGGATAGTGGCAATTACGGAGGTATTATGCGGAATTGGATCAGTAGAAACCGCTGGAGGCGATTGTGAGGGTGGGATAATAAGGAAACAGCATTCTCAATTAAAAGTGGAGCAGGATAACGCCCGTGAACTGAGCTTGCTATTTATGTCATTTGGATTATTATAATGGCATTTTCAGTTGCTGTAAATTGATAGCCGCAATTGATAAGATTGGAAGTAATATCAGAATGTTGGTGTAAGAAACTGTCATACTTCTCTCATAAATGACTGGAAATAAAGATGCGAACACAAAAAAATAAAACTTCTAAAGCTGGCTCTACTGTCGACCTTATACATGAAATTAGACAAATAATTTTATCGGCACGAAAATTCGCGGCCAAAAGTATAGATACTGTTCAGGTTTTGACCAATTATGAAATCGGACATCGAATTGTTGAGCACGAACAACACGGAACTAAACGGGCGGCATACGGTAAAGCAATTTTAAAGGAGTTATCGAAAAAGCTGACCGTTGAGTTTGGTCGGGGATTTTCCGAAGATAATCTTTCTAATATGCGTAAATTCTATCTGGTGTACCGCAACCAAAAGCAAATTTCCGAAACGGCATCTCGGAAATTGACTTCACCTGGGGAAAACATTGCGGTATCTGGTAAATTACAGATTTCCGAAACAGTGTCTCGGAAATTAACCATGCATCAAAATATGCAGACAGTGCCTGTGCAATTTACACTAAGCTGGTCACACTATATTTTTTTAATGAATATACATAACGTTGATGAGCGCCGTTTCTATGAAATAGAATCCTTAGAGATGGGCTGGTCATTGCGTGAGCTGAAAAGGCAATTTAGTTCTGGCCTTTATGAGAGGCTGGCATTAAGCCGAGACAAGAAAGGCATAAGGAAGCTTTCCCGTAAAGGCCAAGTGATTGAAAAACCACAGGATTTGCTGAAGAATCCTTATGTGCTTGAGTTTTTGGGACTTGATGAAAAGTCGCAATATTCTGAAACAGATCTCGAAAACGCCATAATCGACAAATTGGAGCATTTTCTTTTGGAGTTGGGCAAGGGGTTTCTTTTTGAATCACGTCAGAAACGTTTTACTTTTGATGAAGAACACTTTTTTGTAGACCTGGTTTTTTACAATCGGATATTGCGTTGTTACGTCCTATTTGATTTGAAGATCGGCAAGCTTACACATCAGGATATTGGTCAAATGCAGATGTATGTCAATTATTTTGACCGCTACGTCAAACAGCCCCATGAGAATGCAACCGTCGGAATTATTCTTTGTAGAAAGAAAAAAGATGCGTTGGTTGAAATAACCCTTCCCAAAAATGCCAATATCCGTGCTTCAGAGTATCAACTTTATTTGCCATCAAAAGTCGAACTAAAGCAAAAGTTGATTGATTGGACAAAGGAACAATAAGTCAGATGAACCGCAATCTAAATGTGACAGTTAAACTGGTTCAAAATAATGGAGAGTTTGTTAGACATATCTTTAGGTTGTATTTTGTTATCTAATATGCTTAAATTTTTTGCAAATACAGCACAGGAGTATGCAAGATGATTTTTCAGGTTGAACGATTAAAAAAGTTGCCACTGCAATCTCAGATGCGATGGCAAGGCGGTATTTTTCGTATGCCAGCATGGGTGCCTAATGAAGAACAAAAACTCTATCGACCTTGGACTTCACTTTGGGCGAATATTTCGACACATAAAATTAGTAAGCCGGGCATAGAACCATTTGAGCATAAGAACGTTACAATTGCCTTGGATAGCCTTATAAAATTTGCATGTGATAAAGAATTAGCAGGATATCGTCCGGGTAAAATCGAGGTTAAAGATGCTGCTCTTGCAGAATATTTGCAGGAGCAACTGGCAGACACAGGTATTACTATTGTGTGTAGCGACTGCCTTCTCGGGTTTGATAAAATATTCGCCGATCTTGCTAAACATATGCACGGCGGTGTTCTCCTACCGGATGCGCTGTCTGCAAAGCGTGTTACCATGGATATGATGCGGAGCTTTGCAGATGCAGCGGCTCAGTTTTATGCTGCTAAACCATGGCGATATTTATGTGATGCTGATCTTGTGATGATTGAGTCGCCATTTGTTGATCCGCTGTTGCGATATGCAAGCATCTTGGGCAATGGCGGTATGACTTATGGTATAGCTTTTTACGATTCGGCCAAGCTTTTTGAGCAGTTCACCGAAGGCAAGGGAATGGATTTAATAAAAAACAGATTGTACTGGACACTATTTTTCGGAGGCATCGAAGAACTACCATTTGGGGATGCCGATCTCTGGGAAGATTATAATTTGCCTGTAGCATCCACGCAAGCGTATCCGCTTGCAATGCGTTTTGAACCCAATGGCAAACATTATCGCCCTCAGCCAGACATATTGGCGTTTATGGAAGGTTTACTGAGGGCTTTTGCTATAACTTCCGAATCTGAACTGGATAGCGGTAAATGGCAAAAAAAAGTCAGCACTTTCAGAGGCGATGAGACTTTTACTTTGGCGTTACCTGGTTTGCTTGAACCTGTTCAGAAACCCAAAAGCGAAACAGGCGGAATTCCTGCCCGTCGGGCAATGGAAAAGATACAAATTGATATTCAGCGCATAATTGAAGGCCGAGATTTCTCAAGCCCCGAACAAATGCAGGAATTTCTCAATACAAATTTGGTTGGTAAACTCATCCCTCCACAGCATCCGGTTACAGCGTTAGAGCTTGCGCAGGAAATCTGTTATGAGGCATTTGAGGCCATGGGCCGCAAGCAAATTCAGCTCGTAAAAAAAGCGTTGGAAATCTGTCCGGATTGTGTTGATGCGTATGTGATTTTAGCCGAGGCGTGTTCAGACCCTAAAGAAGCGGGTGAGTTATATGCTAAAGGAGTTGCTGCTGGTGAGAAACTTTTAGGAAAACAATTTTTTAATGAAGAAGCCGGCCACTTTTGGGGAATCCTACAGACACGTCCTTATATGCGTGCCCGGCTGGGATTGGCACAGACATTCGAAGAAACAGGACATCTTGATAACGCCATTGAGCATTATCAGGAAATGCTGCGCCTAAATCCGAATGATAATCAGGGGGTGCGTGAATTATTACTGGTTTGTTTACTGGAAACAAAACGTATCGAAGAAGCAGAAGCATTGCTTAAGAAATACAAAGAATCGCGCATGGCAATGTGGAATTACAGCAAAGCATTATTGACATTTATACAAAAAGGGGATAGTGCAACAGCTCGCAAACAATTAAAAAATGCTCTTAAAGTAAATCCATATGCAGCGAAATATCTGCTTGATGATGAACCATTGCCTCCATTGCCGGAAAGCTATGGTCTTGGTACTGAAGAAGAGGGAATTAATTGTGCGGCGATATTGCAAAGTGCATGGGAGTCGACTCCAGAAGCACTTGATTGGATGGAAGAACAGATGGATTAATATTGCCGTCTGTTCTGGCAAAATACAGCAGAAGGCGGTGGGGGCGGTTGTGAAGGTTGGGTAGCCGCAAACGAATTCCAAAAGTAGGCAAAATATTAATTTCATAAAGCTTTAGATAATACTTGACAATATATAGATAGTATTATATTAATTTTAATTAAAGGGTGGAACCGAGCTCTGGTTTTGCCATCTCCCTCCTAAGCCCTTTCTTGATAAGTATCCATTTATTTAGAAAGGAATTAAGCTATATTATGAGTTACGAGTGGATTTTCAAAAGGATGAGGCAGAAATTCTACAGGATATTCATTTCAAATATCCGCGCAGAGGGGGAAAGCTGTGGCATGTAAGATTTATTACGCTCATAGTGACCCCAATGGTAAATTACTTGAAGAAGGTGGACACTGGCAATTATTAAAAGATCACTTATTGGAGACCGCGAAATTGGCAAAGGAATTTGCTTCGGCTTTCGATGCAGGGGATTGGGGATATATTGCAGGACTTTTACATGATTTGGGGAAATATACGCGTGCATTCCAAGACTATCTAAAGCGAAGTATGGTTGGCGAAAGAGTGACTCGTGGTGAAGTTATTCATGCCTTGCAGGGCGCAAAGTTTGCAAATGAGGCGATCAATGATTCTGTAATTACTGACATCATTTGCAATATAATCGCGACACATCACGGAGGCTTGTTCGATAGCATTACCGATGGCCAAAGAACATTGATTCGCAAAACAGACAAAAGCGAAAACAAACTCCATTACGAGGAGGCAAGAAAGGAATTCAACCCTAGCATCAATGAAGCGGAACTAAAAACAGAAATTTTGAATTTCTGCAACACAAGCCAGTCCAAAGATTTAAACCCACTCTTTATGCTGCACTTCCTGACAAAGGCCATTTATTCCTGTGTAGTAGATGCAGATAGATGCAACAGTGCAGGTTTGGAAATCAACGATACGAGGCCGGACTGGGCGAAGTTGATTCAACAGTTGGATGCTTATCTGACCATCTTTACTGAGGACAGCGACATTAACAGAGTTCGAAAGAGTATTTCCGAACAATGCCAGGAAGGGGGTAGCTGGCAGCAGGGAATTTATACGCTATCCGTTCCCACGGGTGGAGGAAAGACGTTGTCGAGCTTGAGATTTGCCTTGGCGCATGCTCAAAAGCACAACCTGAAACGTATTATTTACGTTATTCCTTATCTGTCCATTCTGGACCAAACCGCATCCAAGATGCATGATGTTTTTGGTGACAATAGCGGTGAATTAATATTGGAGCATCACTCCAATATTGAATTGCCGGACAACGACGATAACGAGGATAAGTATCGACTGTTGACTTCCCGTTGGGACAGCCCGGTTGTCTTGACCACAATGGTGCAGTTTCTTGAAACGGTTTACAGTAATCGAGCATCAAAACTCAGAAAATTTCACAATATGTCGGAGGCTGTTCTGATTTTTGATGAAATTCAGGCTTTACCGATAAAATGTGTCCACCTGTTCAATGAGGTGGCCAATTTTTTGCACACCTTTAGCAAGTCAACTATTTTGCTTTGCACTGCTACTCAGCCGCATCTTCACAAGACGGAGCGTCCGGTCCGGTTGTCTGAAAATCCGGATATCGTCAACATTACGTCGGACGAACTGAAAGTGTTTGAGCGGGTATGTATTGAAGATAAAACTCAGGTTGCTATGGATCATGAGCAAATCGCGGAGTTGGTTAAAAAGCAAATCGAACAGGGCAAAAACACGCTGGTCATTCTGAACACCAAAGGTGACGCCCGTCAGGTTTATGAGCAGTGCAAGGGGGTTGAATGTGAGAAGATTTTTTTAACGACGGACCTTTGTCCGGCACACCGTCTGAGTATCCTTAAGCGTTTGCGGGATAATCTCAAAACAGAAACGAGAAAGTTGACCTTGTGTGTAAGCACACAACTTATCGAGGCTGGCGTGGACGTATCGTTTGACTGTGTAATTCGCGCACAGGCGGGTATGGATAGCATTATACAGGCGGCGGGACGCTGTAATCGCAATAGGGAAAACGCAACACCTCAATCGGTATTTGTTGTCAATGTTAAGGATGAAAAACTTACGTACCTGCCGGAAATTAAAGATGGAAAAGCTATTACGACAAGGGTATTTCATGAAAATCAGGATAGCAACTTGTTAAGCGAAAAGGTGATTGACCAGTTTTATAAATATTATTTTTACGATCAAAAGAAAAAAATGGATTATAGCATAAACGGCGGACCTTCCACTGTATACAGTCTGCTCAATGACAACCCATTAGGGACGGCGGCTTACCAAAACAGGAACAATGAGAACTATACAGGTTTGCCGTGTGCCTTTCAAACAGCGGCGGAAGCTTTTTCTGTCATTGACGGTGCCCAAATCGGGGTTGTGGTTCCCTATGGGGATGCTCTGAAACTCATTAACAAGTTTGAGAATAATTATAGTCCGAAAGAGAGATTACGGATTTTGAAGCAATTACAAAAATATACAGTATCCGTTTATTCCGACGTGTTGGGCAAACTCGAATATATTGAACGAGCAGTCGAAAGAATTGATAACACATTTTACTTACTGAGTCCGGATTACTATGATGCAGAAGAATATGGATTGAGACGTGAGGCAATGTTTTCACTTTTGAATATATGATTAAAGGCAGGTGTCAAAATGGACAGAAAAAGAAACTCAGTTGAATTCAAGCTTACGGGCCGATATGCCTTATTTTCGGATCCCGTTACACGGGTGGGCGGTGAAAAATTCTCCTATCAGGTCCCGACCTATCAGGCCCTCAAAGGCATTCTTGAAAGCGTTTACTGGAAACCAACGTTTATTTGGTATATCGACGCTGTTCGAGTGATGAAAAAGATTCAAACTGAATCCAAGGGAATCAAACCATTAAGAATGGATAATGCAAAGAAGAACGAATTGTCGTACTACACCTACTTGCGTGGAGACCAATATTTAGAATATCAGGTTCTTGCCCATTTTGAATGGAATGAACATCGCGAAAAGCTTATCGAGGATCGTAAAGAACATAAGCATCACAATATTGCCAGACGCAGTATTAAAAAAGGTGGGCGGCGGGATATCTTCCTCGGTACTAGGGAATGTCAGGGATATGTCGAAGAATGTATTTTTGGCGAAGGAGAAGGTTTTTACGACCAATACGGAGAACTGGACTTTGGCGTCATGTTTCACGGCTATGACTATCCCGATGAAACGGGAGAGGATGAGCTTGTCGTCCGCCTGTGGCGGGCCAAGATGACGGATGGCATCATCGAATTTCCGGAACCAAAAGATTGCGAGCCTTCATTACGACGGTTTATTCGTAAAATGACGGCAAAAGAGTTTGAGAACAATCGAAACTTTACGCTTGTCGAAAACGACCTCAGCATGGTGGATTTGGTAAAGGAGGATTAAAATGGGATTCTGGCAGCATCTAGCAGAAAGCTATGATCGAAACGCCGATGCGTTGAAGAAGACGTATCCGCTTTCAACTACATCCATATCCAATAATAGCAATGCTATCGTCGTCATTGTGATAAATAGCAATGGCAAGTTTGTCGATGTCTATCAAATAGATAAAAAATCAAAAACAACCAAGAAAAAGGCAGGCAATCCACTCGTTACTATCACGATTCCAGCATCGGAGGAAAGCCTGAAACGAACCAGTACTGCTATCCTGCCATACCCGGTTTTTGACCAATTTGGATATTTGAAAGGAGAGGGTAAGAAATATGATGCTTATGTTCGACAACTAAAAAGCTTTGCTGAATCCAAATTCAGCACTGAACATGTCAAAGCGATTTATCAATATGTTAGGGAAGGGACAATCGCTAAAAATTTGGCAAAAATGAAACCAAAGGATAACACTAACATCCTTTTTCAGGTTGAAATACCTGAACATCCACAAGCGAAGGTTTGGGAAGACGAGACTCTTTTCAATGCGTGGCACCAATACTATTTGTCCATCAAAAATGATACTCAATCTTTGGACTATATTACAGGCACTAATCAGCCAACAGCCACATTCCATCCGAAAAAGATTTCCAATGCTTCAGCAAATGCAAAGCTTATCTCCGGTAACGATAAAACGAATTACACGTTTCGCGGCAAATTCACCGAACCCTTTGAGGCCGTTTCAATTGGCTATGAAACCACACAAAAAGCGCATCAGTTTTTACGGTATCTCATCAATGATCGGAAAATTTACTGTGGCGAACAAATCATTGTATCTTTTACGATTGGTTCAATGAAAAAAGTGTTGCCGCCTCCCATAGAAGAAAAGAGTATTTGGAGTATATTACAGAAATCTATCCCACAAACAGAGAACGATATGCAGATTCGTCTTCACGCTGAAACAGGCTTTGACTATGCGGATGCTCTTAGGAAATCACTAGCCGGTTACGGTTACGGCAAGGCAATGGAACAACATTCAAAAACGGCAGTGTTTGCATTAGATGCAGTTAGTGATAAATCAGGACGATTGTCCATTACATTTTATCGCGAACTGGATAGAAGCGAATATCTCGAAAAAATAGCTGACTGGCATGACCGGTGTAAATGGCATCAAAAATTTTGGGACAAGGAAAACGAAAAGTATATCACTTATACCGGCGCTCCGTCCGTTGACAAAATCATTGAAGCCGTTCACGGCAAAGCCCGGGGCAGGAAGGACGAGAGCTATACAAAAATAAAGAAAGCAGCTCGGGAACGGTTGCTTCGCTGTATTTTCGATGGTGCCTTCCTGCCAATGGATTACGTGGTGTCGGCAGTTCGACGGGCTTCCAATCCTTTGGGAATTACAAAAAATAGGAAATTCGACCGTAATAGTTTCGAACAGGTTGTAT
This sequence comes from Phycisphaerae bacterium, assembly GCA_041652575.1. Classification (NCBI taxonomy): domain Bacteria; kingdom Pseudomonadati; phylum Planctomycetota; class Phycisphaerae; species Phycisphaerae bacterium. The sequence goes on from JBAZHC010000002.1 coordinate 224,473, forward strand.
CAACAACATGCGCGTTGGTACGCATATATTATCAACAAATTGAGAAAAAGGACTACAAAATGAGTATTGAAAAAGACAGAAAAGATCGCGATTACCTTTACGGCAGGTTACTTGGCGCTGCGGACAAACTGGAGGAATATGCCCTCTACAAAAAGGACAAAGAAAAAGAACGTCCTACTTCAGCGATTCGGTATATGCAAGCCTTTGCCCAGCGACCATTCAGGACGTGGCAAACGATACATGGTTGTCTTAATCCATATATCCAGAAAGTGAAAGGAGGATTTGAATTTCAAGAAATTCAAGCGATAAATGAACAGTTCGTATCTGGCGATTACGAAAAAGACTTACCGCTAAACGGTTCATATCTGATAGGGTATTATCACGAACGAGCGTATATAGACAGCCTTGTTGCGGCTGCTTGTAACAAAAAACAATCATCCAACATAAACGAAAAGGAGAATGACAATGACTAATAACAAAGCACTTACGAACAAAATTGATTTTGCAGTGATTATATCTGTAAACAGGGCAAACCCAAACGGTGATCCACTAAACGGAAACCGACCTCGCCAAACCTACGATGGTTATGGTGAAATATCCGACGTTTGTCTCAAACGTAAGATACGTAATCGCCTACAGGATATGGGGGAGTCAATCTTCGTTCAATCAGACGATAACAGGGTCGATGAACACCGTTCTCTTAATGCTCGCTTCAAAGATGCTCTAGAGAAATGGGAAAAAGAAGTAAAAGATAAAAAACGGGAATCAACAGATACAAGAAGCAATGCTCCAAAAGAGTGGTTTGACGTTCGGGCTTTTGGCCAGGTTTTTGCATTCAAGGAGAAAAAGGCAGGAAAAAAAGACAAGAAAACAAAAGAGATAGAAAACGATGCTGATGAGAGTACGGGAGAAAATTCGGATGCGGTATCCATTGGGATACGAGGCCCAGTAACCATTCAGAGCGCATTCAGTGTTGATCCCATTACGCCGGAAAGTCTGCAAATCATCAAGAGCGTTAATCTCGAAACCGAACAGAATCCAGATAAAAAAGCATCTGATACGATGGGAATGAAGCACCGTGTCGATAAGGGAATTTACGTAACGTACGGTGCCATCAACACTCAATTGGCCAAGAAACCAATTTTTTCGGATTCTGATGCAGAAAAACTAAAAAAGGCCCTACAAACCTTGTTTGTGAATGACGCCTCTTCCGCCCGCCCGGAAGGAAGCATGGAAGTGGTGAAGGTAATCTGGTGGAAGCATAACAGCCCCTGCGGTCAGTATGCTTCTGTAAAAGTACACAGAAGTCTGAAAGTGAGCAAAGATGGAAATATTGACTTTGACAATCTGGATGGTTTGTCCCCAGAAGTTATTGATGGCTTTTGATGTTTTTCGAAGATCAGTTAATTTCTATCTCTGCATTGCAGCATTGGCTGTTTTGCCACCGGCAGTGTGGGCTTATTCATCTTGAACAAATCTGGATAGAAAATCAGTTGACTGCTGAAGGAAGGGTTCTTCACGAAAAGGTGCATCAGGCTAATGCCGAGTTTGCAGGCGATGCGCGAATTGTTCGCGGGCTTCGATTGGTTTCATTTCAGCTGGGCTTGGTAGGGCAGGCTGATGTAGTTGAATTTCATAAAAGCGATAAGGGAATTGTGCTGCCGGGAAGTGATAATCTCTGGCAGCCTTTTCCGGTCGAGTATAAACGCGGCAAGCCGAAGAAAAATAATAGCGACTGCGTACAGCTTTGTGCGCAGGCGATGTGTCTTGAAGAAATGCTCAATACAGAAATTACCTTTGGTGCATTTTATTATCAACGGCCGAGGCGAAGGACGGAAGTGGAATTTACGACGCAGCTGCACGGGCTGGTGGAAGATATTTCGCAAAGTGTGCATGAGATGATTGATGGTGGGATTACGCCGAGGGGTGATTATGAACAGAAATGTAAGAATTGTTCCTTGGCGGGTGTTTGTATGCCGAAAACAACAGGGGTAGATAAAAAAATTGACTATTATTTATCGAAAGCAGGAAATGATGAGGGATTGATTGAATGAAACGCTTGCTTAATACTTTGTTTGTTACCACTCAAGGGGCATATCTTTCAAAAAATGGCGATACAGTTGAAGTCTTTGCTGAGCATCAAAGCCTTTTGCGCGTTCCGATTCATACGCTGGGCGGGATTGTGTGCTTCGGGAATGTTACGGCGAGTCCGTTTTTGATGGGGCTGTGCGGGGATAATAATGTTACGGTTTCATTTCTGACGGAGAATGGCAAATTTCTTGCCAGGGTTCATGGACGCGTAAATGGTAATATACTTTTGCGTAAAGAGCAGTTTCGCAGGTCGGATTGTTTGAAATCCAGCGCTCGAATTGCATCTGCTGTTGTTACCGCTAAAATTGCTAACAGCCGAGTTGTTTTGCAGCGTGTTTTGCGAGATAAACCCGACCATGATTTTCATGCAGATGTTAATATTGCCGTCGGTCATCTGGGCGGAAGCATTGAACAGGCAAGTAAATGTATGGACCTTGATGAGATTCGCGGGATCGAAGGACAGGCTGCGGATATTTATTTCAGTTGTTTCGACCATTTGATAACAACTAACAAAAATGATTTTAGTTTTTGCAGCAGGAATCGTCGGCCGCCTTTGGATAATGTAAATGCTTTGCTTTCATTTATTTATACATTACTTGTTCACGATTGCCAAAGCGCATTGGAAGCGGTGGGGCTTGACCCGGCAGCAGGATTTTTACATCGTGATCGACCCGGCAGGCCAAGCCTAGCCCTTGACCTTATGGAAGAATTCAGAGGATATTTAGCAGATAGACTTGTGCTTTCCTTGATAAATCGTCAGCAGGTTCAGGCAAAGGGATTTACAAAGACGGAATCCGGAGCAGTTATGATGGATGATGAAACTCGAAAGACGGTTCTTGTTGCCTGGCAGCAACGAAAACGAGATGAGATCACGCACCCATTTCTTCAGGAAAAAATAGATATTGGATTATTACCTCATGTACAGGCAATGTTAATGGCTCGATTTCTTAGAGGCGAACTTGAAGGCTATCCGCCATTTTTATGGCGATGATGGAGATTTACTAATATGATGGTGCTTATAACCTATGATGTTAATACCGAAACGGCTATTTCAAGGAAACGGCTTAGACACGTAGCAAAAACTTGTAAAAATCGAGGCCAACGTGTTCAAAACTCTGTATTTGAATGTCTCGTTGATCCAGCACAATGGGTCGAGCTAAGAACAAAACTGGTTGATATTATTGACCCTGAGACCGACAGTTTGCGTTTTTATTTTCTCGGCAGTAACTGGAAACGACGCATAGAGCATGTTGGGGCCAAGCAGGCATATGATCCTCAAGGGGAGTTAATAGTCTAAAAATTGATTCGCGAACCTAAAGTGATGTCACTTTTTGTAGATGGTTCGCGATTTTTATAACTGCTCCTTTACAAGTTAATTATGAACTATCCACTTAATTTAAAGTTCGATTTTGATTGCAAAAACAACAGGTTGGCGGATATTGCTTTTTAAGTTCTTTAATTATATAATGTTAAAATACTAACGTCGCTCCCTTCACGGGAGCGTGGATTGAAACAATCAATGGTACGGAAATAATTAAATGGCCCAGAGTCGCTCCCTTCACGGGAGCGTGGATTGAAACTCGTCTTTGTACCGAATAACATACAAATCAAGATTGTCGCTCCCTTCACGGGAGCGTGGATTGAAACTGTTTTACCGCGGCAGCCCCGGCAGGTTTAGTTGGGTCGCTCCCTTCACGGGAGCGTGGATTGAAACCGCTTATGCAAGAAAATCGCAACCGAGGCACAAAGTCGCTCCCTTCACGGGAGCGTGGATTGAAACCGGTAATTATATTATCGTGTATATAAATATCACCGTCGCTCCCTTCACGGGAGCGTGGATTGAAACCAACTCCGCCCGACGTGCACGACAAGCCTGTACGTCGCTCCCTTCACGGGAGCGTGGATTGAAACTCGGCATATTTGCAAACTTACCATCATCACCGCTGTCGCTCCCTTCACGGGAGCGTGGATTGAAACTCGATAGTCCTGTATAAACCATTTGTAACCCATGTCGCTCCCTTCACGGGAGCGTGGATTGAAACAAGACCGGCAGACTTGACCTCGGACGTTAATAGTGTCGCTCCCTTCACGGGAGCGTGGATTGAAACCCGAATCAATACCTTTTAGATTGCCAGAAAAAGGGTCGCTCCCTTCACGGGAGCGTGGATTGAAACCGGTAGCGGAATCGATTTTTGTTTGTTGTCCTCGGTCGCTCCCTTCACGGGAGCGTGGATTGAAACTGGTTATGCCATTTTCTTAATAACGTAGAAGAAGGTCGCTCCCTTCACGGGAGCGTGGATTGAAACAAGTTCTACGCCTACAAATATCACCACTCCGTGGAAGTCGCTCCCTTCACGGGAGCGTGGATTGAAACCTTAATAACGTAGAAGAAGCACCGAGCAGTCCTGGTCGCTCCCTTCACGGGAGCGTGGATTGAAACACGATAATATAATTACCGGCACAGCGGGGTCGTTATGTCGCTCCCTTCACGGGAGCGTGGATTGAAACAGGTTGGCGAAGAAGTAACGGGTTCGAGCGGGTGTCGCTCCCTTCACGGGAGCGTGGATTGAAACGGGCTATTCTGCCATAAGATGTTATAACACTATGTCGCTCCCTTCACGGGAGCGTGGATTGAAACAAGTTCTACACCTACAAATATCGCCACTCCGTGGGGTCGCTCCCTTCACGGGAGCGTGGATTGAAACAATAGAGGCATAATCTTTCTCCTTTAAAAAAAGTGTCGCTCCCTTCACGGGAGCGTGGATTGAAACAAGTGCTACGCCTACAAATATCGCCACTCCGTGGGTCGCTCCCTTCACGGGAGCGTGGATTGAAACTTTATAAACATTCTTGAAATCTGTCGCCAAGTACGTCGCTCCCTTCACGGGAGCGTGGATTGAAACCGTTTATAATCGCTAAATGACTGCCGGTTCCTGTGTCGCTCCCTTCACGGGAGCGTGGATTGAAACATTAATCAATTATAACGGCACTCCTAAAATTGCTACGTCGCTCCCTTCACGGGAGCGTGGATTGAAACCCGATGTCCTTGTAATCATCGCCGAGGGTCTTAGGTCGCTCCCTTCACGGGAGCGTGGATTGAAACAATATGAAGCCTGCGACAAAGATTCAACTGCGACGTCGCTCCCTTCACGGGAGCGTGGATTGAAACGTTCTGGTTGTGTCTATCGCGGTTGTCATAGAATCGTCGCTCCCTTCACGGGAGCGTGGATTGAAACTCCGATTTACTTTAAAGCCGCCCACCCTTCGAGCGTCGCTCCCTTCACGGGAGCGTGGATTGAAACCTTTGCCCTCAAGAGCCATAAATACGGCTCTTAGGTCGCTCCCTTCACGGGAGCGTGGATTGAAACTTTGGCCAGCGAAGCAAGGAACGCGGCGTCGCCCGAGTCGCTCCCTTCACGGGAGCGTGGATTGAAACTTTTGTCAGCATCCAAAACATTACCAATCACCATGTCGCTCCCTTCACGGGAGCGTGGATTGAAACAATCAATAATAATATTTTTAATAACACGCTTTATGTCGCTCCCTTCACGGGAGCGTGGATTGAAACTTCGATTAACCGTTTGTGCAGATTAAAACCAATGTCGCTCCCTTCACGGGAGCGTGGATTGAAACAAGCGCCGACCCGACAAACATAGCTACTCCGTGGGTCGCTCCCTTCACGGGAGCGTGGATTGAAACTCCGAATCAGATTACACTAACAACTAACGCGACTGTCGCTCCCTTCACGGGAGCGTGGATTGAAACGTCACCACGGCCATTTTGGCAGGCGTAACAGATATGTCGCTCCCTTCACGGGAGCGTGGATTGAAACAGTTCCGGGTAGATGTTTGCTTACGCTATCTTGGCACTGTTTGATTGAGAAACTGTAAACTTTGGCAGGGAGTTGATAGCACCTGCAACATCAAGAAGGGTCGGGTCGGTGTAAATATTCATCGTTAAATCAATTGATGAATGTCTCATTGCGGCATGGGCAACACGGGGGGCTACGCCTGCTTTGCTCAGATGTGTGCCAAATGTGTGACGCAGGGCGTGAATATCAAGCGTTCTGCCGCGATCATCACACTTTGATATACCTGCAGCAATAAGATCACGATTGAATATTTTAATAAAGTTTTTGGGCACATAAAATAGTGGTACATCGAGTGGCAGTTTCAGAAGTTTATTTGGCTTCAACTTTTTTCCTAAAAACGATCTTATCTCGTTCGCAAGATCTGGTCGCAATGGTATTTGTGCTCCTCGTCCGGCTTTTTCATCTTTAGCTTTTAATTCAAGATATGGCTGCTTACCATCCAGCCACACCTGACCTATGGTGATACTTGCAAGCTCTCCTTTGCGAAGGCCTGTCAGTGCAAGAACTTTATAAATAAGTGACCGCTCATATCCTTGCCATTGAAACTTGGACATTAATTCTGGATTATCCTTTAAAACTTCTTTGCCTCTTTCTGCCAGTTCTTGCAGCTTATCAAAAACAAGCGGCTCTTTGCACCAGGACTTGCGACCTTTTATTTCTTCAGCAGGCAGCGGCGAGGATTTGCGACCATATTCAGCAATAGGGCGAAGCCGGGCAGCGGTAAAGAGCCTGTTTAATTCTTCTTCAGTTAATGCTCTCCTTGTCCTGCGTTTATCTGCGTGCTCATCGGCAGCACAAAGCCTTGATAATGGATTGGCAGCCATCCTATCGGTTTCCATGCACCAATTGCAAAATGCGATAATGGCGGCACGATAAGTATTTCTGGTTCGCGCTCCCATGCCGTCTTTTTCTGAGCGGTTCATCCATTTTTCCAGGCAGTCTCGGGTAATATCAATTAGCCTTTTAAATTTACAATCAGTTATAAGCTTTTCCAATTGCCCCTGCACATTTTTCCTATGTGCAACCGATACGCGTTTGCCCCTGATAGTCTTTGCCTGTAGATGCTCAAAATAAGCATTGATATGTTCATTTAATCCTAATTTTGCATGATCGGCGGTTCTACACTGCTGTGTAGAAATAATGCCGGCTTTGATATGCTCTACTCTTTTCACCAATTCAGCCAAAACATGCCTCGCCGCCTGTTCATCCCGGCAGCCGGTGGATTCATACACCATTTGGCCGTCAGCATCCCGGTATTGTGCTAAATAAACGGGGCTGTAACGAATGATTTTTGTTTGCCCTTTATTCCCGGTTGTAATATGGTCAAAATGTTTCTTGCCCTTGCCATCTATCCACATAGCCATTTTCTTGGCATTTCTTTCGACAATTGTGGCGTTTTTGGGCAAATGCTGCGTATAAGTTTTACGATATATAGTTGCCATAAGTCTATCCTTTCAAGGTGTGACACATGAGCACTAATATTTGGAACACATCAAGTCATTTCTTCAAGAATTCAACTTTTTTTATTTACGGCAGTTGGGACAACCTTCTATAAACCAGCGGTCTATATCCGCTTTTATCCACCGCAATAATGCACCCAATTTAATGGGGCGGGGAATTCTGCGTGTATCCACCAACCGCCTCACATGCCGTGTTGAGCATTTGTGCAATGGAATCAATATCAATGAGATCAGGAATAGTTTCTATCTTTTCTATTGACCCTTTTTCCATTGTGCCTCCGGCATCGCAAAAAAAATAACGTTTAAAAAAAATCAGGGCAAGAACAAATGTTCCATGCGTGAATTTTGGCCTAAAAAACGGGATAAAAAATATATCCCTCTATAGGTTATTTATTAACACGAGTGGCTAATTTGTTGCATTAAATTTGAATTGATTAGGTTTAAAATGGGCTTTTCAAAGATGGAAAGGTGAGATGGTCCGATCACCAGAATGCCACCTTTGCCTATTTTTTTTCACATTGAACGGGCAGAGAATTCAGTAGAATAAACTTTTTACAAAATAATTTTTATTTTAAATCATTGCAAATCAATTAGTTAAGCAAATCGCATCTTTTTCGGCATTTTTTTCTATTGCAAATAAAATAAAAACTGTTTAGTATTACTCAACAGATAAGGATTTATTGTTTGTTTAAGGTATCAGATGCCAGGAAAACGCGAATTCGGTAACAAAATTCGAAAACTTCGGGATGCTAAGAAGGCTATAGACCCAAAGTTTTCGCTCCGCCAATTTGCGCTAGCTGTTGGAATCAGTGCAACTTATTTAAGCAGAATAGAAAACGGTGATTTCGATCCTCCTGCACCTGAAACAATAAAAAAAATAGCTGCTTTACTCGGAACTGATGCGGATGAATTACTGGCTTTGGCAGGTAAAACCGACCCTGCCCTCCAGAAAATAATTATGGAAAAGCCGAAGATGATGGCTGATTTTTTGCGTAAGGCCAGTGGGATTTCGGAAAAAGATTTAAAAAAAATAATCAAAGATCTTCCTGACAAAAAGGATTGACACCATGAATAAGGACACGGATGGAAGTAAAATATATACACGACTTTAAAATAGAAACTGCCGCATTTAAATTGCTGGGTGAATATAGCCAGAAATTTGGTGAGGTTACAAAGCCACCTATTCCGGTAGAAGAGATCGTTGATTCTCACCTTAAACTGGATTATGGTTTTGATGATTTACCATCATCGCTCGAAATCCCAGATGTACTTGGCGCAACATGGGTTCAATTAAAAAAAATCCGTATCGATCAATCGCTAGACCCAACAGTATATCCTGCTAAAATTGGGCGGTATCGGTTTACTGTTGCACACGAACTTGGACATTGGCAACTGCATAAAAGCCAAATTTTAGAAAATAGCAATAGTTTATTTGAGACGGAGCAAAAGCCTGCAATTGTATGTCGTAAGATTTCAGCAAAAAAGCCCATTGAAAAACAGGCGGATATATTTGCCGGATTTTTATTGATGCCAAAACAGATGGTGCAAAATAAATGGAAAGAAATAGTGGGAAGTCTTGAGCCTTACGTTGCGGTGGATGAAATTTCCGATCTTAGCGCACGTTGGGGTTTGGCTGAAGATAATCAGCCCACAGTACAAATAGCCAAACAGTTAGCAAAAATATTTAATGTTTCCGGCCAGGCTATGCAAATACGACTTATTAATTTGGGTCTTATTCTTACAAAACAGCCTGAGAGGGGATTATTTTAGAATTTTTTTAAATATTATCGTTTAGTGTTTAGTATACAGTATAATTTTATTTGAAAGGTAAATTTTATGGCAACCAGTTTTAGACTTAGAAATTTTTCGAACCCCGCAATTCTTAAAGCGATTTCTCGTCCGTTGATGATGCAATTTCTGCAACGGCATGCTGAATTTTTCGCTGGCAGGCATTTTAACATCAATGCCTGTGAGGAATTAGATTACGACCATCTGGCAAGTGTACTGATGTCGCCCAATGAAGACACCCCAGAAGAATTATTAGACGCATTATTCTTCATTGATGAAATGTCACTGCCAGGGTATTACGATGAGTTGATGGTTAAAATGTCAAAAGCAGATATTGTCATGGAAACATTGCCTGAGCCAACAGTTGGAGACCTGGCGGTAGCCATTTGGCTTGCATCCCCAAGCCTATTGGAATCGATTCATGCAGAGCAGTTTATGGTGCGTGCAAAAAAATTCGATTCCTTCTTAACTACATGCTCGAGCATTCCGTCATTTGCGTTACCAGGTGCTGCAACGATTCAGAATCTGGAGAGTGATCTTAATCATTGGTTCGAAACGAAGAAACGGGGCCGCGGTACAAAAGTATTTGTGTTTATACGTGATGGGATAGCATGGTTTTTGGTACGCCATGGAGAGCCGTACAAACGTGAAGGGACACTTAAAAATGACGAACCATCCAGTATCTTTTATCGCCCTGAAAAATTTGATGTCCTCCTGTACAACCCCGAAATTGGAGAGTTTTCAATTCATACTTCCACTAAGGGAGAAAAAAAGGCATATTGCAAATTTTTTGGTAAACACATATTTGGCAATGAATCCATGTTTGACATTGAAAATAGCGGTGATAAATACTCACTTGACCCACTTCGTGTTGACGGTTCCGATTCGCTTCTGTGTACCGATGTAGATGGAATTGATGAAATCAAAATCTGTGAATTACAGTTTCGACATGATGCGAATATATATCATATCGAAATACACAAAGCTGATGATGTTTTTGAAGCACTCGAATCTCAATCCCGCTGTATTCCGGCAGCGGCAAGTTTGGTTAAGGCCAGTTTCAAAATTACTTTCGCTAATTCTGTTCGCCCCAGAACTGTAAGCATCCGACCGCCTAATGTTGCAATATTCGACCGCGAGTCAGACAGTCTCCTTGTGAACACATGGCTGGAAAAGCGAGGTTTCATTACTATAAATAAGGAGACCATTGATGGCGAAACTAACGTCGTTTTGGCAGTTGCTTGAAAATCGTAATGATAGAACTGCGGTGTTAGCAGAATGGAAACAGCGGGTTAGTGATAGTTTCGTGGTCGTCAACCCGCTCCTTACACCCACAGGTGGATACGCATCGGCATATCCGCACCCAAGGTCATACGGACTGAAACTTCGTATTATAAAGCATAGAAATGGTGACATGGTTGCAATCTGTCCTGAAGACAGCGATATTCGTATTCCCCTGACAAAAACCGACATTGCACTGTACCGTATCAATATAGAAAAGCTGCGAAAGACATTGGCTGATGCGCTCTCGTTATCTCCAGCACAAAATCCTGTACAAAGTGCGTCTGACCATATATTGCTGGGCAAATACAAGCCCAAGCCAGCGGCAGAATTTTCGGTGTACATGATAGTCGCCAAGCCCCAGTCTTTTATTTCTATTATTAAAGATCTCTGCCAGATGCCCAGACCGTTCATCTTGCTTACCACCAGCATGAAAGACTGTTCAGAGGAAGCACGTATCTTGATCGACAAAAAAGCATCAATTATAGTGCAACTTGATGATGTAATTGAATATTCCAATGCCCGGATACAATGTACCGAACAGTGGAATCAGTGTTTATTAGTTTTTGCACAAATGGTAAATCCTACCGGCCGCAGTAATTTTGCAAATAAGCCAAGTAGGAAAGGGCAAAAAACAGCTGCAAATATTATTAAATTAAAACAATGGCTAATAGACCATATTCGCAGCCAGTATGATCGAATCAATGACCAAATCGATAATGGCTGTGATCTGAAAAAGGCTCCCATTCTGGAAAAACAGGAGCTTGGTAAAATGGTAGGTATCCGTCCGGATGAGGTAACCAGAGCTTTTGATGCAGAACCTGAATTGCCAATATTACTTAATATCACTTATTCCAACGATGAGATTTTAAGGTACGGCAAGCGTTTGTAATCCTTAGATTTGATAAATTTTGATCCATTTGCATTTGCATTAGTTTTCTGCAAATGCAAATGGATTTTTTATTGCGCTAATTTATTTAAAAATCAGAACTTATATCACTTCATAAAAATTTTTTCTCCATTTTCTGCAAATGCGATGGAGGTTGTGCGGATCAGCGTTGATTCGCCATTTTTAACAACCTCCATTGGAGATTTTTATGAAAACTTTAGAAAACAGTAACTTAACTATCGCAGATTTATTTCTAAGACATCCAGCAATCACGGACTCACGGCAGGAAATCGAGACGTTTATCGACAAACAAATCGATATCCGCATTTCCAAGCTCAAGAAAGTTATGGAAATAAAAAACCTCTCACCTGGTGATGTACGCCAGGAGTTCGTGTTGGCTATTATCGAGGCTATGCCAAACTTTAATGCCGGTGTAAGTACATGGCAAACCTATGTATCAAAAGTATGTAACAATCGCTACTGCAATTTCAGACGTGAATATCGGATTAAGCTCAAGTGCATCGGCAATATGGTTTCGCTGGATACGATAGAAAATGATGAATCAGGTATTGTGCCAACATACGAGGTTGATTTTGAAACAGAACATGATGTAAGTATTGTACTTGAAAAAATGCCCGAACATCTGCGTGAAATAGCGGAGCTGCTCAAGAGCAATTCTCCGGCTAAAACAGCATCGTTGCTGGGTATTTCTCGTGCTACTATTAGCCGTAGCGTAAAACAAATCCGGGCATTTTTCCTCGCATCTGGATTCAAAAAAATTGCATGTTTATGAAACAAATCGGCTGCTCGTGTTAATAAATAACCTATAGAGGGACACATTTTTTTATTGAGTCTGGCATCAAAAAACAGGCATGCGGACTTTCAGGCAGGAAAGGAATTTTACCGGTTCAATTCCGGTACCTGCCTTTGGCTGGCCAGCCGAATGGAATGAGAAATGTTAATAAAAAAACTAATTAAGGAAGACAAATGAACATACTTGAACAGGTACACACAGGAAAACGTCCGATGCCGCCAAGATTGATGCTTTATGGTGTTGAGGGCGTTGGCAAAAGTACGTTTGGTGCAAATGCACCGAATCCAATTTTTATTCCAACCGAAGATGGTCTGAGTGAAATTGATTGTGCATCATTTCCACTAGCTAAAAAATACACCGACATCGAGGCGTATTTGTCAGCATTGGCAATCGAAAAACATGATTATCAAACAGTTGTTATTGATAGTTGCGATTGGCTCGAGCAGCTTATTTGGGAAGAATTGTGCCGTCTATCAGGCGCAAGCTCAATTGAACGAGTCGATGGTGGTTTTGCAAAAGGATATATCGCGGCTCTGGGTTTCTGGCGACAGATTGTCGATGCTTTAGATTCACTGCGAACCGAGCGGCATATGGCAGTGATACTTATTGCACATGCAAAAGTTGAGCGTTTCGAAGATCCGGAATCGAATGCCTACGACCGTTATACACCGCGTCTGCATAAACATGCTGCTGCATTGCTTACCGAATGGAGTGATGCGGTATTGTTTGCAACCCGCAGGTTTAGAACTCAAAGTGAAGATGCTGGTTTTGGAAGAGAAAGAACCATAGCAGTCGGTATTGGCGAATCTGGTGGTGAGCGATTAATTCGCACTGTTGGCGGTCCATCATGTATTGCCAAGAACAGATACAACCTTCCGTATGAAATTCCTCTATCGTGGGATGCGTTCGTAAACGCGCTCAATAACAATTCAAATCAAGAAACTACTAATCTGGAGAATGTAAACAATGGCTAATCTTAACTTTAATGCAAATAACGTCGAAGCTGCAACCGATTTTGATCCAATACCAGCGGGGAAATATTCTGCTGTGATTGTAGACAGTGAAATGAAAGCGGCCAAAAACGGAAATGGCAGCTATCTCGAATTGAAATTTCAGATTATCGAAGGCGAGTACAAGAATCGCCTGCTCTGGGCCAGGCTAAGCCTTGAAAACCAGAATGATACGACGGTGAAAATAGCCAAAAGTCAATTGGCTGCCATTTGCCAAGCTATCGGAGTGATGGTGCCCAAGGATAGTGCAGAGTTGCACAATATGCCAATGATCATCAATGTCAAAGTTAAAAAACGCAGTGACAACGGTGAGTTGGCTAACGAAATCAAAGGTTACAGCAAAAGAGAAACATCTGTTTCGCAAAATGCTCCATCACAAAAAGGAATTGCTCCCTGGAAACGCTGACGATAGAGCTGCCATATCCGCCAAGTATTAATCATTATTTCAAGCGGCGGGGGAACAGGACGTTCATTGGCCCTGAAGGACTTTTATTTCGCGGAAAAGTTTGCAGGGCACTTATGGCAGCAAGAGTTCGACCGATGGCGGGTATGCTCGCGATGAAGGTCAGGGCATACCCGCCGGATAGACGCAAGCGTGATATCGACAATATTCAAAAACCGCTGCTGGATGCATTGGAGAAGGGCAGAGCCTTTTTTAACGATTGCCAGATAAAGCATCTGACAACTGTTATGAAAGAACCTTTCAAGGGCGGAAAAACAATAGTAACGATTAAAACATTAAAAGTGAAAGAAACATGAAAAAAGTGCAAGTAACAATACAGAGAATTATCCCTTTGCTAATGAATCGATTCATCGAATGTGGCAAGGAATTGTTCTGGGGTTTGAACGACAATACTTTTCAACGGGAAATGTTTGATATTTCGTGTCAGCAGGTAGTTACACTTGGCATGCAGTGCACTGTAGTACTGAATCGCATCCTCAAAATCCTTCACGTTTGCATCTATGGCTTGATTGACTATCTGAGCGGTACAGTCAACCGTTGTAAAGCTGTTGCGCAAAGTAGTCAATACCTTCTGAGCAGTCTTGATGCCGGAGAGTTTATTGACGATGTAGTATATATTGTTGAAACTAATAGCGGAAATATAACCCTGCACATGCGAGGACTCCGCAGCTGTCCACAATTTAGCCGAGGCATCAAAGTGCTGCGGACGATTCAGGAGAACATCCAGCAGAATATTGGTGTCAAAAAATATCTTCATTTTTTAAGTCCATATTTTTCTATCAGGGCTTCGGTGAGCACATCACGTTGGGATTTACCGCGAGGCAGTTTTATTATGCCTGCCATTTTGCGTGTAAGTGGTCCAAGCTCAACAGCGGTTTTATCGCCGGCAGCCAGACTGTGGATAAATTGGCTGAACATTTCCGACACACTGACATTGTTTACTTGTGCCAATTTTTTGGCCAAGGACACCGTTTCGCTATCGGCATTAAGGGTAAGTTTTGGCATATAAAGTTCCTTACGTAATATCTTTTCTAAATTATACGTATATTTTTGGTGGATGTCAAAATAAAAATGATACAACTTCGGGCTTATCAAAAACAAGCAATTAACGCTTGTTACGATTACATGCGAAAAAGCACAGGTAACGGCTGTATTGTGCTGCCGACGGGCTCGGGAAAATCGATAATCCTGGCACAAATTTGTCATGATGCTGTTTCCATTTGGGATGGGCGAGTGCTTGTTCTTGCACATGTTCAGGAACTTATCGAGCAGAATGCCGGGGAAATTAAACACTTTCTCGGTGATAATTTTGTAGGAATTTATTCTGTCGGATTAAAGCAGAAAGATATGCATCAGCCTGTGATAGCAGCATCGATTCAATCTATTTATCGAAAAGCTTTTGATTTTGAACCATTCGATCTTGTCATTATTGATGAAAGCCATCTTATACCTGCTAGTGGCGATGGGATGTATTTATCGTTTTTGCGGGATGCAAAAATAGTTAATCCTAATATTCGACTTATCGGAACGACTGCGACGCCATATCGCACTGGAACTGGCATGATCTGCGGACCGGATAATATACTAAACGAAGTCTGCTACGAAGTAGGTATTAAAGAATTAATCCGTGATGGTTTTTTATGTCCACTTCGCAGCAAAGCCTCAAAAACTCGCATTGATACAAGCGGTCTACACATTCGCGGTGGTGAATTTATCGCCAACGAGCTTGAAGATTTGATGGATACCGATACGAGGGTAAAGGCTGCATGTTCTGAAATATTAGAATACACACAGGATAGAAAAGCGGTTCTTATCTTTGCTGCAGGTGTGGAACATGGCAAGCACATTCAGCGGATATTTCAGGAAGATCATAACATCGAATGTGGTTTCGTCAGTGGCGATAGTCCCGATGGCTGGCGGAGGAAGATGATTGATGATTTCCGAAGCGGAAAACTCAAATATCTCTGCAATGTAAATGTTTTAACTACAGGTTTTGATGCACCTAATATCGATTGTATAGCAATGTTGCGCCCGACGATGTCGCCGGGACTTTTCTATCAGTCCGTAGGAAGGGGTTTTAGATTACATGAAAGTAAAAAAGATTGTCTCGTATTGGATTTTGGTGGAAATATTCTTCGTCATGGTCCCGTCGATTGCCTTCGGGTCACAGATGCAGTTGTCAAAGGAAATGGAGATGCTCCGGCAAAGGAATGCCCAGAATGCTCTGAAATTATTCACGCTGCCTATGCAAGATGCCCTGTATGTGGATACGAATTTCCGCCGCCGGAGAAAACAAAACATGAAACCACTGCCAGCACCGAAGGGATACTATCCGACCAGGCAAGTGTTAATGAATATCCGGTCGAGGAAGTTCTCTACAACGTTCACGCCAAGAAAGGTGCTAAAGCCGAATCACCTCGAACCATGCGAGTGCAATATAAAATAGGTTTCGCTTCCTATATTTCCGAATGGATATGTTTTGAACATACAGGATTTGCTCGCCAAAAAGCTGAGAATTGGTGGAAGCAGAGGTCAGATGGTGTAGTGCCGGATGATTCTGATATGGCAGTATATTTTGCTACCAATGGCAGGTTACGAGAGCCTGTAAAAATAACTGTAAAAAGTATTCCAGGCCAGAAATTCGACGCGATAGTTGGCTATCAATTCGAATATCCACAAGCCGACAATTGGCAATTCGACCAACCAGAGCCTCAGTATGTCCCTGCCAACGATGGAATCCCCTTTTAGGGAAAACTATGCCAAATATTAGAGATATATCTTTGACTTATTTGCAGGCTGGTCTTTCAGTTCTGCCGGCAAATGTGCAACTTAAATTTGCAGCATTATCTCAATGGAAGCAATATCAGCAGCGGCTTCCATATGATACTGAACTGCAATCCTGGTTCAGTAATGGCCACAGTGGCGTATGCATCGTGGCAGGTAAAGTTTCCGGCAATCTTGAAATGATTGATTTCGATCTGGAGGGACAGGCATATCCGCAATGGTACGATATAGTGGAAAAGGAATCACCCGGTCTGGTCGACAGGCTTGTAATTGAAAAATCACAATCCGGAGGCCGTCATGTAATCTATAGGTGCCAATCAGAAGTGTGCGGAAATACAAAGCTTGCTCAGCAGAAAGTTATCCTGCCAACAGAAGATGAAGTTAAAATCTGCGGTAAAAAATACAAACCCCGCAAGGATAAAGATGGCAATTGGTTTGTAATTCTGACGCTTATTGAAACTCGCGGCGAAGGTGGTTTATTTTTATGTGCGCCAACTCCTGGCTATGAACTGATTCAAAATGATTTCACTAACATACCTGTAATATCTGCGGAAGACAGGGACATATTACTTGAAGCGGCATTGAGTCTGAATGAATATGTGCCGGAACCAGTCCAACCAACCCAACCAATATCAGCACCATCGCCAGCAGGAAATCTCCGGCCCGGTGACGATTATAACGCCAACGGCGATTTAAGGGATGTTTTATTACAGCATGGATGGCAGTGTTATCAGGGCGGTGAAAACGAGCATTGGTGCCGGCCGGGCAAGACAAGCGGGACCTCTGCAACACTTAAAAATAGAGTATTTTACGTATTCAGTACCAATGCACATCCATTTGAAAGTGAAAAGGCATACTCACCATTCAGCGTTTATACGCTTTTAGAACATAATGGTGATTATAGTAAGGCAGCACAGGCATTGGCAGCAAAAGGTTATGGTGAAAAGAATATCGAGCTACCAACTGATGTAGATATCTCCGCACTGGTCAAATCGCTTGAAAAACAAGACAAGCAAATTCAGCGGTTTACTGATCCGGGTCCAATACCAGTTGAGCTTATGCGTGTTCCTGGTTTTATATCGCGAGTAATTGATTTTTGTATGCAGATTTCAGCGTATCCAAACCAGCCCATGGCTTTTTGCGGGGGTTTGGCAGGGCAATCATATCTATGTGGCCGCAAGGTTCGCGAGAAGGGTGATCTTCGTCCCAATATTTATATCCTGGCTCTTGCAGGTGCATCGACCGGTAAAGATCATCCAAGAAAAATCAATGCTCATATTCTTAACCAGATAGGTGAGATGAATGCCTTAGGTGATAAATTTGCCTCAGGTGAGGGCCTCCAGGATGCGATGTTTCAGACACCATGCATGCTCTTTCAAAATGATGAAGTTGATGGCATGCTTTTATCATTGAATAAGAGTCGCGATGGGCATTTAGAGAGCATCATGGGAACGCTGCTGACAATGTACACATCCAGTAATTCCATATATCCAATGCGCAGAAAGGCAGGAAAACAGCAGGCAGGATTTATCAACCAGCCGCATCTTACATTTTTTGGGACGGCAACACCCAAATATTATTACAGTGCACTAAGCGAGAGAATGATGACCAATGGTTTCATCGCAAGAATGATAACTATTGATGTCGGTAAACGTTCAGAAGGCAAAGATGCAGGTCTTATAGATTCGATGCCAAAGGAAATCCTTGAGGTAGCTAAATGGTGGAAGGATTTTAATCCAGGCAAACCAAATAATCTTGTTGATGTAAACCCGGTACCGGCAGTTGTTGATTATTCTAAAGAAGCTAAACGTATTCTCGATGATTTTCGTGTATTTGCAGACAGCGAGTATGCAAAAGCAGAAGAAAATAATGATGAGGTCTCCAAAACAGTATGGGGCAGGGCAAATGAAAACGCTCGCAAACTGGCATTAATTTACAGCTGCAGTGAAAATCACCTGTCACCCTTAATCAGTGCAGCTGCTGCAAAATGGTCTGTTGCACTTATGGCACATCAGCTGCGAAGGATGCTCTATCTTGCCGACTGTTATGTTGCTGAAAATGACTTCCACGCTTTGTGTCTCAAGGTCAAACAAAAACTTCGCCAAGCGGATCAGAGAATGCTTCTGCATAGTGTACTTATGAAGAGAATGAAAATCGATAAAACCAGTTTCCGCAATATTATAGAAACTCTTAAGGAGCAAGGAGATATCGAAGCGATAACCATTTCTACAAAAACCAATAAGGGAACAGGCTATCGCCTGTTGGAGGAATAAAAATGTGTCCCCGAATCATGATGAATGTTTCACCCAAGGGTGAAAGATTTAAGAGTTTAGAGTGTTTGCCAGTCATTTTAGTAACAAAAAATCTGAAAAGAATAAATTGTCCCAAACAGAGGGGTGAAGCATTTGGGGAAGGATTCAAAAGTCATAAGTATATGATAATAATATATATACATATATATATATTAATCTTTCACCTATTCACCCCACACACGCACACGCGCGACGCGATGCGCGCACGCGTATAGGCGGGGTGGAACGGGAAGGATTCAAATCAAACATCACTGGCGATGTTGCCGGTAAATAAATAAACACTTTTTTTAAGGAGTACGGAAATGAAATCTTTAAAACAATTTAGTAAATGGGATGTGGTGATTGCTTTAATTATCATTGTCACTGGTCTAGCATTAGCACTTGGTGGCTGTCAGATGCCAAACATCCAACCCGAGCAGCTTCAGAGTTTGGCTGTCCAAACAGAAGAGTTAAGCGGCAAGATCGATTTATTCCAGGAGCAGACAAAGGCAACTCTGGATTCATTGAAGCAAAATGGCACCCTAGATTCTAATGCTATTGCCAAAGTCGAAAAGCTCCAAAGCAGTATCGACTCAGTGCAAACTAAAACAGCGGCAATTGCAAGTGCTGTTAAAAATGCGCAGTATACCAATCCTGATGATGGTTTGACAACAGTGCTTGAAGGAGTACGTGCAGCAAATGCAGCAAGCACACCTTTTAATCCTTATGCACCTCTGATTGATGTTGGTCTCGGCATCGCAGCGGCAGTTGCAGCAAGCATAGCAAAGAAGAATGCAACGCAAGCGGCCCAGGCACAGGCAAAGTA
This sequence comes from Phycisphaerae bacterium, assembly GCA_041652575.1. NCBI lineage: Bacteria > Pseudomonadati > Planctomycetota > Phycisphaerae > Phycisphaerae bacterium. The sequence continues at coordinate 244,041 of JBAZHC010000002.1, forward strand.
CGATGCACATAAGCAGGGCGTTGAGCTGACTATGAAGCAGGTATCGCAATCAACTGTTCCGGAAGTTAAGGCAATTGAAACACAGTTGTATCAAAACATTGGTGAAGCTCGCAAGACAATCGTTCCAGTCTCGTAGGTTTGCACACATCGCTTACGTTTGCGCAGGTTGCGATGTTTAAAAAAAATTGAACACTTACGCAAAGAATAAAAAACGAAGCAACCTGTCGCAACGTGAAGCGAACGCGATATAAGTCTTGGGTCCTCCGGGACTTAAAACAAGACAAACCCAGGGGGGAACAGTAGGCGTTTGGCATTGATTCGGTCGCCAACTACATTTTTTTAAAAAGTATGCAAAAATATTGTTTTTGAGCTGAAAACGAAGTTTTTAAGGAGCATATTATGAAAATAGAACTACGAAATATTAACGAAATCCACCCATATGAAAACAATCCCCGGATCAATGACAAGGCGGTTGACGCTGTGGCGGGGAGTTTGAAGGAGTTTGGATTTCGCCAGCCGATTGTGGTTGATAGGGACAGCGTCATTATCGTTGGTCATACCCGCTACAAAGCGGCCCAGAAACTCGGACTTGAAAAAGTTCCCGTTCATGTGGCCAAAGATTTAAACGATGTGCAGATAAAAGCGTATCGTCTCGCTGACAATCAGCTTCACGAACTATCCGATTGGAACTATGAACTTCTGCCTATCGAGCTAAAAGACCTCCAGGGCATGGATTTTGACTTGGGACTTTTAGGTTTCGACAAAGATGAGCTTGCCAAATTGCTCGGCAACGAAGTGACCGAGGGTTTGACCGACCCGGATGATGTACCCGAGCCACCGGCCGAACCAATAACACAGCCCGGCGACATTTGGATACTTGGTGACCACCGGCTGATGTGCGGCGACTCGACGATGAAAGAAGACGTCGAGCGGCTTATGAATGGCCAGCTTGCCGATATGGTTTTCACTGATCCCCCATATAATATTTCGTATGTCGGAGGTACTGAGGATAAGATGACAATCAAGAACGATTCTATGAGCGCTGAGGATTATGAAAAGTTCATGGATGCATTCTTTGCTATGTACCTCCAGAGCATAAAGCCTGCAGCATCGATGTATGTATGCCACGCATCTGCTTGGCAGCTTGAGACTGAATTGTCAATTCGGCGAGCCAGTTTCAAAGTACGCAATCCAATCATCTGGGCAAAGAACTGTGGGGCATTTGGTTTTGCCCGTTATAAGTTCCAGCACGAGCCCATATTTTACTGTCACATTGAGGGCCAATCAGATGCATGGTACGGTGATTTGACGCAGACAACCGTTTGGAACGAAAAGAAACCATCTGCCAACCGGCTGCATCCCACTATGAAACCCGTGGAGATAGTTCAGCGTGCATTGGTCAACAGTTCGAAGGCGGGGGATATGGTCCTCGATTTGTTCATGGGTTCGGGTACTACGATGATTGCCTGTGAGCAGACAGGACGGGTAAGCTACGGCATGGAGCTGGACCCGATTTATTGTGATGTAGTTGTAAAAAGATACGAGGAATTTACTGGCCAAAAGGCACAGCGATTTAAAGGACAGTTGCAATGATGCTCACTGACTCAATCCGTTTTGCGACTTGTGGCCAGTCGGCCAAGAGCATGGCCATACTTTTGGTTGGTTGCGCGCAGAATCTCTGTAAAACGCTTGTGATGAGGTGGTCGCACATTTTGAATAACCTCGGTGTCCTCAGCGAGCATTTTAAGATATGCCTGATAAGCGTAGATACGATCCCGCCGTTTACCAGTGATTTCATGGAGAACACCGGCTTGGCACAGGGCATCGATTGCTTTGGAGGCAGTCGGCTTTGTGGTCTTAAGCAACTTCATGGCCATCGACATGGTAACAATGGGATGTTCAACCAGCTGGTCCAGCAGTCGAATGGCACATACCGTTGCCGATGTATTATGGGTAACAGTCTGACGGTCCTTGCCCATCAGAGTAAATATACGGCGAGCAGTGTCAACCGCATTGTCAGCAGATTCCTGCACACACGACAGGAAAAACGCCGTCCATCCTTCCCAGTCGCCGGCAGTTCTGACTTCGCTAAGGCGACGATAATATTCTTGACGATGCCGCTTGAAGGCCAAACTCAGATACAGCAGTGGCGAGGTAAGCAAGCCCCAGTGTTCCAGCAGCAGTGTAATCAGGAGTCGACCAATACGACCATTGCCATCCAGGAATGGATGAATCGTCTCAAATTGCACGTGGACAAGTCCTGCGCGTACCAGTGGTGGCAGCGAATCTTTGTCGTGAATCCATCGTTCCATCGCCGCAAGCAACTCGGGCACTGCTTCAGGTGGCGGCGGGACAAAATGCGCAGTACCGGGACGGCTTGCACCTATCCAGTTTTGCGAACGGCGAATAGTACCGGGTTGTTTGTCGGCACCTCTGACACCTTGCATCAGATGTTCGTGAATCTTGCACAGCAGGCGAGTACACAAGGGGAGTCCTTTTGGACGGACCAACTCAGAGCGGGCAAATGCCAGGGCTTCGACGTAATTGCAGACTTCCTCTACTTCAGCAGGCATATCGGATTGGCGAGTAGCCTCATAGGTAAGGACATCCTGCAAGGTTGCCTGTGTGCCTTCGATTTGCGAGGAAATAACCGCCTCTTTTCGGACAAAACCATACAAGAACCATTCCTCGCTGGGAACTAGGGCACCTGCAACTTCCAGACGGGCCAGGGCTGCAACAGCGTTTGTATGCAATTTATCCAAGTTACCTTCGATACGCAGGGACGGTTTTTGGGGTGGCAAAGAAGATGGAATAAAGGCTCGGACTTTCTCTGCCTCGACCACGGTAGTCTTATATGTGCCTGTTATGCGTGCCATAGTTGGTATCATTTCCTTTCCCAATGGAATTCACTAGTAAAGACATCTTATCTATCATCGGCTGTTAGTCAAGGATTCTTTACTACTAATTTTTGTGATGAATTTACTGGCCAGAAGGCAAAACTGATCAACGAGAAAGCCCCAGTCGATGCCGGGGCTAGTGAGGTAAAGTAATGGTTGCATTATTTGGCCAATTCAAACTTGCCACGCTCGGTTTTGCGGAATCTGGATTCAGCTCCTTTTTTCTTAATTTCAGTTGTAATGGCGCTGTAGATAGTGGCCGCCGGCGTCTTGCCATCGGTTTTCCAGTATCCTTTTTCCAGCATTTGCTTGACCATCTCCTGACAATTAAGCGGCTGGGCGGCTTCCTGGAGAACCTTTACCGCCGCACTCAAGCCGCCTGTTTGCGTTGTGTTGCGTTCTTTATTGGTGGTTGCCTCATTGCTTGGCTTGGCAGGATTCTTTTTGCCACACGCCGCGGTGGCGGTTTCGGGATTATACAGACCACAGAGGCGGTCGGCGGATTTGATGAGGACCTCCTTATTGGTGTTGACGTTGACGCCAATCCAGTGTCCGTTTTCGTCCTCTCGCATGATGCGAATACCAATTGTATTCTTGCCAATCTTTGTGGCGTAGATGTTGCCGATTTTGATGTCTGTTTTCTTCATGGTACGCTTCCTTTCAAAAAATTAATCGTTTACGGGAATAGTTACAATGCGACCACCATGGTCGCACAGATATGCAAATTCAACTCTCGCCTCTTCAAGCCGACCAGCGGGATCTTCACTTACAACCATACGTTTGCCGTTGATAAGAATTGCCTCGCCGCCCTCGGCTGCTGCGTGGCTCATGGCTTGGTGTGCTGTCTCAAATTCAATTGCTTTGAACTTCATGGCTCGGTCTCCCTATCTGCTCTGGACAACCGTGATTTGAAATTCACTGCCATCACCGGTTCGGACAACAAGTCCGTTATTTCGGGTGAGCATCCCGGCTTCATCATATGTCATTACCGACCTAACATCGTCCTGTTCGGCCAGTGCTTGCTGTATCGTTTCAGCCATCATTTTTTCGTTAATAACCATGGTTCTGCCCCTTTCTTATTTAACTTCTTGGCAATAGGTCATTTTGACGACCATCTGTTTTGGTTGGTTTGGTTTTGGTTTGATAACGTTGATATCGTAGCGGCCATCTGTGTAAACGCCAACTACTCTGCCGCGAACTCCTTTGAATTTGCCTTTTGTGATTTCGATCTTCATTTGCTTGTCCTTTCGTTTTTCGTGTGGGTTAAATCTTCAAGTGATTCCTGGATTTGTTTTTCTGATATGCCGCTGTACAACGCCAGTGCCCTTATAAGCTCTCTTCGGGCATCAACCGGTGAGCCGGCATTTGATTCTTTTGCAAGTTCGCACTCAAACCATCCGAGCAGGTTGGCGATGTCGAATTTGGCTTTTCTATGTTCTTCGTTTGCGTTTGCCATTTTTTGTTCCTTTCAGAGCTTGTCCTCGCGAAGGCGGGGATTTATGCTCTATGTTGGTTACATACATCCATTTTGGCCAAAGCATAGCAAGTCAATTAGTCTATTATTTTTGAAAATATGTGAGATTTTTTTATGAACGAATCAAGCGATGTTAAACCTGTTAAACCACAGCTTAACCCTACGGCATTAACGGTGGAAATGGCCGCTAAGATGCTTGGAATCCAAATATATATTGTCCAGAAACATATCAAAGAAGGCATGCCTGTGTCGGCAGATGGAACGATTAATCTTGTTCATTACGGTGCATGGCTTAATACCAGGCTTTAGGCTTTTGGAATTTGGCTTTAGGAAAAAAACCTAAAGTCTAAAGCCCAGAACCCAAAGCCTAAGTGAGCGGAGCGAACGAAAATGGCAATTGATGTAAATAATCTTTCGCAAATACAGCTTCTGCGTCTGATGAATGCAACGCCGTTGGGTAATGTACTTAGCCAGAACCAACTGCGTTGGCAGATGAACACAGCGGCATACCGCATCGGAAATGGCAGGCATATAAACCTGGTCCGGTATGTTTCATGGATGGCAAAAGAATATGAAAAACCCAAACCGCAAAAGCAATCCATTGAAGACTCCAGACTCAAAGACCTGCTTTCAAAGAACGCCGCCCGCAAAGCTTCACAGGACATTGGTGAAATACCAGCAATCGAAAATGTAGAACGCCGGGAAAAAGCATGCAGCGATTTCAGGTTCTTCTGTGAGACATATTTCGCTGATGTATTTTATTTGCCGTGGTCGGATGACCATCTCCGCGTTATCGCCAAAATAGAGCAATCGGTTCTTCATGGCGGGCTGTTTGCATTTGCAATGCCTCGCGGCAGTGGTAAATCCGCCCTTACTCGCTCGGCTGCGATATGGGCCATACTCATTGGAGCAAGGAAATATGTCTGTCTTATCGGAAGCGCTACCAGGCAATCTTTAAACCTTTTTCAAAGTGTCCAGGCTGCTATGCTTGGTAATAACCTGCTCCTGGCAGATTTTCCGGAAATTATTTATCCTATTCAGTGCCTTGAGAATTCTGCTCATAAACAGCGAGGCCAGAGATACAACGGCCAATTGACATACCCAGTCTGGGGAACGCATAAAATAGTTATTCCTACCATACCAGGAAGTATCGCATCAGGCTCTGTGATTACGGTCGATAGTCTGGACAGTAATATCAGGGGCCAGATTCATACAACCATGGATGGCAAGATTATTCGGCCAGATCTGGTTCTTATCGATGATCCGCAAACCAGAGAGTCTGCTAAATCACTTGACCAGACCAATCAGAGACTAAGCACATTAAATGGTGATGTCCTTGGCATGGCAGGGCCGGGTAAGAAAATATCCGGTCTTCTTACCTGCACTAAGATTTATTGCAATGACCTGGCCGACCAGCTGCTCGATTCCGAAAAGAATCCTGAATGGCAGGGCCAGTGCACTAAGATGGTTTATTCATTCCCAACCGACAGCAAACTGTGGGACCAGTACGAGCAGATTCGGGCAGATAGTCTCCGGGCCGGCAATGGTGGCAGGGAGGCAACAGAGTTTTATGTCGAGAACCGTGCTGCTATGGACGCGGGCAGTAAAGTCGCATGGCCCCAGCGCCATAATGAAGATGAAGTCTCTGCTATCCAACATGCAATGAATTTAATGCTGCGTAATGAGGTAGCATTCTTTGCAGAATATCAAAATGACCCGATTGCAGAACAGAGCGATGAACAGGTTCTTACAATTGAACAGGTTATGGAAAAAACTAATGGTCGCAAACGAGGTGAGGTTCCGCTGATCTGTCAGTACCTTACGATGTTTATTGATGTGCATGATAAACTGCTTTTTTATGTTGTGGTCGCTTGGTCGGATGACTTTACCGGGTATGTCATTGATTACGGAACATATCCTGACCAGAAGCGATTGTCTTTTACGCTCCGCAAGGCGCAGATAACTCTTCAGAGCATATATCTCGGCATGGAAAAAGAAGGTGCGATTCAAGCTGGCCTTGAGAAACTATACAGCGATTTCTTAAATCGTGATTGGAACCGCGGCACTGGTGTCATGAAAATTGATAGATGCCTTATCGATGGCGGCTATATGCCTGGTATCGTTGAAAATATCCGACATAAACTTGGTGGTACTGTTATGGCATCCAAGGGTGTCGGTATTCGAGCGGCAAGTAAACCAATGTCAACCTACAAACGCAAGCCCGGCGAGAGACACGGTCATCACTGGTATATTCCAAATATAAACCGGACCGGGGAATTTCAGCATGTGGCAATAGATACCAACTACTGGAAGACATTTGTACATGAGAGATTCTTTGTGGCAGCGGGGGACCATGGAAGTATGACCTTATTTGGCAAAGGGGGCCATCAGCATTCATTGTTTGCCGAGCATGTAGCAAGTTCTGAAACGTGGGTACGAACCGAAGGACATGGACGCTCAGTGTATCAATGGTCACCTAAGATTGGCGGGGTAGATAACCACTGGCTTGATTGCATGGTCGGCTGCTCGGTAGCGGCTTCGATGTGTGGCTGCAGCTTGAGCGGGCATAACATAAAAACATTTACGAAAAGAGAAAGAATAAAATTGTCAGATATTCAGAAAGGGAGGCAGCATTGATGATTTCAGGACAGACAACCAAGGTAGAAAAGGGATTTGAATGCCGAACTTGTGGATGCAGGCACTTTAGGGTAATTTATACGCGTGCCGGTTCGTTAGGAAAACTGGTTCGACGAAGAGAATGCCGTAATTGCGGCAAGCGGTTTACAACATGGGAAAAGAGGATTGGGCAATGACAAAGGAAGTAATCCAGTAGCTAATTTTAGGTGGTACAAAACGTCGGCACTTATTGAGATGTGCCGACGTTTTGGGAATAATAAGGATTGGTATGAAATTCGATACTGTCAAAAAAATCATTAAAATTGCCAAAAAAGCAGGGGTTTTGAGACCTCGCGACCTGGACACGCATGGTATACCCCGCAAGTATCTCAGTACCGTGTACCATATGGGGCTGATGGATCAGGTTGGACGTGGACTTTACGTCTCAAAAGATATCGATCCAACCGAAAAGCACTCACTTGTCCATGTATGCAAACGCATGCCTAATGCCGTGGTTTGCCTGCTTTCAGCACTGCAATTCCATGATCTGACAACCCAATTGCCCTCGGGAATATGGATTGCCATTGATCGTAAAGCCAGATTTCCCAAAGAATCACGTTTGCCCATGCGTGTCGTTCGTTTTTCAGGAGAGGCACTGGATGCCGGAATTGAAGAGCATCGGATTGAAGGAGTTTTGGTAAAAGTCTACAACCCGGCCAAGACGGTGGCCGATTGTTTTAAATACCGTAACAAAATAGGTTTGGATGTTGCAATAGAGGCACTGCGGGATTGCCGCCGTAAAAGAAAATGTACCATCGATGAACTATGGCGATATGCTACAATCTGCCGAGTCTCCAATGTGATGAAACCATATCTTGAGGCGGTGGTATGAATCGTGAGCCAAGCAATATTGCTGCTTTAATATAATCAAGTATATTTGTCAGAGGCTCTCTTTTAGGGCAGAATGACTGATATAGTGTTGCTGGGCATACTTTCACCATCTGTGTTGACCGCTTTTACGCGGTATTGAAGCAGGGCGTCTGCCGGCAGATCCGTAAGAGGAATGCCGCAGTTATGGGTGGTATGGGCCAGTGTCCAAGGTCCAAATGGACCACCGCCTTCGGTCATCTGCCTTCTTATAATGATGTAGTTTCGTACAGGGCCGCCGTTTGCGGATTTTTCCCATTTCAGCCAGAGTGTTCCCTGTCCTTCAGCTATGGCACGAAGTTGGGTTGGACTGCCCGGCAGCTGAATAGGTTTAAGTTCTTGTCTGAGATTACATCCTATTTCAGTTAGTTTTTCCGGGCCATCAGCAACATCTACTTCTTTGTTTGGGAATTTTAGCACTTAAGTCTTTCCTTAAAAACGTTGATAAATTACCTCCTGCCTTAAGGCAGGGAATTTCAATTAGAGTTTTACTTAATGGATTATTGTGATTTGTCTGCCGGATGCTTTTTGCTCTTCTGTAATTGATTAATCGAGAAATTAAAAGAAAGGCTTTAGTGGAAAATTTAAGGTTTGCGTTTTTAGGCTACTTTCGGTGACAACCATATGTCACTTTGGGCAAGAAAAGTTATGAAATGACTTTAATATTTTAAAAGCCTTTAAAAATTATCGGGCAAAGATGGGAGGCTCAGGGCAGATTTTCCCATGAATATTTAGTAGTTGCTGTATAACCTCAAAATTTCTTGATTTAAATGAATATACTGCCTATAATCATCGAGATTATATGAATGTTTTGTTAAGGAAGGTATTATGAAAACCAGCAGGCTAAGCAGGGTAATGCAACTTTTAACTGCTTTGCAGTCTGGCCAGCCCTATTCAGCCGGGGATTTAGCCGAAATATTAAAGATAAGCAGGCGAATGATTTTCAGGGATTTAGAGGAACTTCGAAAAGTAGGTGTGCCTTGCAGTTTTGACAATAAATCGAACTGTTACAGAATAGACCCCGCGTTTTTCTTTTCTACGCCAAGCCTAAGTACTCAAGAGGCTTTAGGGTTGCTCTTACTTGCTCATAAAGCAGGAAATCGCATCCATTTTCCATTTAAGGATTCTGTACTTCATGCAGCATTAAAAATAGAAAGTGAATTGCCTGAAAAAACAAAGCGATTTTGTATTAATGCCCTTGAGAAAATATCCATTATAGCTGACCCGCAGGAAAGGCTGGATTTGCTGGATAATAAATTTTCACAATTTCTCGAAGCTATCCTGAACAAACAAATCGTTACTATTTGCTATGATTCACCTATAGAAAAGGAGCCCCTGACAACTAATTTTCATCCTTACCACCTAATGCATAATAATTATACATGGTATGTACTTGGTAAAACAGAAGTTAACGAAGACGTTTGTATTTTTAAGCTTACCCATATTAAAGAATTTGAAATATTAGATAAACATTTCATTGAGGATAAAACATTTGACCTATCTGATTATCTTGGCCGTGCATGGTCAATGACGCCGGAAGGCAGACTTTATAATGTCAGGTTAAGATTTTCACCTGAAATTGCTCGAAGTGTTGCTGATGTCCAATGGCACAGCACACAAGAAGTTACCTTTCAGGACGATGGTTCGATGATTATGGAATTCCGTGTTGACGGACTCAATGAGATAACATGGTGGATTCTTAGCTACGGCGACAAAGTGCAGGTTCTTGCTCCGGCAGCTTTACAGAAAAAAATTACAGAAATAGCACAAAATATGGTCGAACAAAATAAATAGTTATTGTCAGTATGAATAGTTTAAAATCATTATAAATTCAAATTTAGAGGATGTATTTCCAAAGAGCTGAGTAAGATTAGACATTTTTAGGGAAAAGTTAATTGCAATGATTGCCTACAATTTTAATTCATTATGCAAACAGGCTGAACAGTATTTTTATGACTTTCTCTTAGATAAAAGTCAGGACCCTATTCCCCAGCATATTGTTGAACACTTAAACAAATGTCAGTATTGTTCCAGGCAGATTAATCGGCTTAAGGAAGTGTTGTTGCTGATTGAAGAGGGTGCTAGCCCTGAGTTAAAACAGGACAACTTAGCCTCTGTAGAATGGTTTAAGCTTCACTTTGATTATCTCGGCAAACCTGTAACCTGTGAGATAGTTAAACCTTTTTTGCCTGGTTTTTTAGAGTTCTCTTTGGAAATAAAAATACCGACTCCAATAACAGTACATTTGGACAAATGTAAACAATGCCAGGAGGATTTAAAAACAATCATAGAGTTAAATCTGAATGGTAAACAGTTATATCGATTAAGCCAGTTATTTGCTGCTAAGCTTGATGAAGGTAATATTAACTGCTCACAAGCCCAGACAGCTATAAAAGCAACGACATCAATGAATTTTAGTGGAACCAGCAAGGAGGCACTGGAACATGTGTGTGCGTGTCCTGATTGCCGCAAAATTATATATCAACACAGACAAGCGGTTCGAGATAAATATTTGAATCTCAGAAACAAAAAAGAACCAAAAATGTTTCTGTGCAATGAGATATCTGCAAGTGATTATTTTGATTATGTTATACCGTATGGGCTTGACCCGGCAGATGACCAGTATGCCAATTTTCGTAGTTTTTTTACCTCGCATTCTTCCATCTGTCCGATTTGCTTGAATAAAATGCAGCAATTGCATAATACTATCTTTGGAATTGCCGAAAGGGCTGAATCCGATATCGTCACAATATACCATATAGAAGAACCTACAAAGACAAAAGCCATAAGCAATCCGGAGGATATTTACGCAGGTTTTCCAATAAAGGTAGAGATAGTCGGACACGAGAACGAAATAATCGCAGAGCAGTCAGATGCTATGACAAATATTGCAACAAAACAAAAAGTATCAGTAAAAAAACTCAAGCCGTTTGTCAAAATTGGTTTCACGGCAGCGGCGGTTATATTAATTGCAACTGCGTTGTTTCTAAATATATCAACGGCTAAAGCTGCTACATTAAAAGGCATCTACAAAGCTATTGAGAAAATTAAAAATGTCCATATTTTAAGTTTCATTCCTGATAAAAAAGAACCAGTGCGAGAGCAGTGGGTATCGAGGACTTTAAATGTAAATTTAATTAAAACCGATAGTGAGTCGGTTTTGTGGGACATCTCAGACAAGATTAAAAAAATAAAATCTTTGAATAGCAATTCAGTTGAAACGATTGAATTAACCACTGAAATGATTAATGGAACTCAGAATACAATAAATGATTCTTTAGGTTTAATGCCGTTTCATAGTATATCCGACATCCCCAATGATGCTCAATGGAATCGAGTAAACGATATAATCTTGAAAATCTCCGACAAAATTGAAGTATATGACTTGATATGGATTGAAAAAGCTTACGAAGGTTATTTTGTATCCAAGAAATGGAGATTTTTCATAGACTCTGAAACAAGTCTTCCCCAAAAAATCGAGTTTTATCAAAAATCGGATACCGATAATGAATATAATTTGAGATATACGAGGGCAGTTGAATATTTGAATGAAAGCGAAATGCAAAAAGTTATTAAAGAATCTTTTTTAGATAATTAATGTTTCATTTCGGGACCCAAAGAGGGACTTTATTTTTATAACCATCTTCGATTTTTCCAACAAATAAATCATCGGCTTTTATTAGACTTATATGACCATCGGCAAATCCTGCATTAACAGTTTTGTTTGGATGCCTGCCGTTAATGGCATCTTTCTCCTGACCGGGCCACAGCTTTCTGTTTTTATTGGTTTTCAAACCAGGAATATAAGCGGTATCTTCAATCAAGTTATTATTGAGGATAACAGGAGGTGCATCTGTTGCGTTCCACCAGCTTATCATAGTATAGCCGCTATCAACAAGAAGCAGAGTATTGCCTGGAGTTGGAATATCAGTAGTTTTTAAAGGAGTTCCAATAAATTCTTCTCTGCGGCTTTGTCTGTCATCGGAACTTTTACATATTGAACGGTTTACCCCATAATTACCACAAAGGATATCTTTATTAAGCTTGGAATCATACATCAATTTGGATGGGCATTTAACAACTGTATTTTTCTCATCGGACTTCTTATAAAAACCCTTTATAAAATTAAACCACCACCAGCCCATCCGATCATATTCATTATATCCGGCATAACCTCCAGGAGGAGGAGATGTAATAGTTTTACCAAAACTTAAAGGTAAAGTTTGATTTTGATTTTCATATATTAATAAACCAGATGTTAATTGCTTGATATTTGAACCGCAGAGAATGGTTTTTGCCCTCTCTCTGGAACTTCTCAGTACAGGAACAATAAGGGCTATTAAAATGGCCATTATTGAAACAACCACGATTAATTCAGGTAATGTAAATGATATCCGTTTCATAGCGGTATTGTATGTGTTTTTCCCAATGAATCAATAAAACACTATAAAAAAGGCGGTTAGTTTCTTTCTAACCGCCTTTTTAGAAGACTTGTAAATAGTCTTTAGGCACATGCCCTCATATAATAACAGGTCCATTCACCTGTTCCAGTACAGCCATCAGGGAAATAAGGGTCTATTACACAAGGCGTTTCCGCATATCTAATCTTCGTAGAAGTGGGGCAACTGCCGGTTCCGCTTGCACAGCCGTATCTTGTAGGAAATTCTTGATACCATCCGTCACATCCGCCAGCAATATAATTACAAAATACGACATGGTAATCTTGAAGAAGTTTAGTGCAGGCGTATCCCATACCGACTATAGTTTGAAGTTCGCTGTCGTTAATTTCGGTAAAATCACCAGAGATAGGCTGATTAGAAACCAAAAGTGCCGTACCATCGGCCCAATCCATATCGAAGAAATTAATATCAGTGTGATAATAAAAATTGTTGCTCGATATATCCACCATCAAAACATTCTTTTCATCAATTGAATCAAGAACAACAAAATGTTTTTTGCCGGGGATATACAGGATGGCTTTGCAGTCGTCCAGATTTTTTAGAGTTTCAATATTGGTCCTGACCGCACGGCAATAGAGTCTCTGACTTTGGGCAAATTGTTTCATGGCATATAGGCTCGTCTGGCCGTTTGGTTCACTTACTAACTGGGCAAGCTGCTGATTGGTAACATCCTTGCCTAATTGTGATGCGACATATTTTAATGCAGCCGTTGCACAATTTTGCGGCAGAGTTTCTTCATTTGCTGCAAATTCCAATCTCTCGGCCAATAGAAGGGTTGTATCGATGGCCTGCGAGTAGCGATACGTTTCAGGCTTTTGACGGTTAAATACAGAGTGTTCTATCAATGCATCAGGCTTATAATTGACATTGAATTCATAGCTTTGGGGAACATTGGCATCTATGCTCGTAATATCCCAAAAATCACGGGCTAACAGCCTGTTTGACTCTGTTTCATATTGTTCTATTAAAATAGTCGCAGGAGTCCAAATATTGGAAACAAGCCGGAAATCGGAATATTGTTTGGATGTAATTAAATTGCCATACTTTTTGATTAAACAGGACAGAACAGCGTAATTTTTTTGCGGGTCAAGAACAAAAAGCATTTGTGACCCCTCTGAATAATTAATTGTCAGGTGTATCTGTGTCTGGCCATCGACATATTTTTCAACAGTATAAGATTCGGATGCGGAGAGATTTTCATAAGAATAATAACCGTATCCCCAGGGGATAACGCCGGCAGTTAAAGGACCATTTACGTTATGCGGAGTTTTGCCGGTCGAATCAACGATAGCCTGGTTTCCAGGCAGAAAGTAAGTGGTATATTTTTCACCATCCCAGGCAAATATACGCTTTGCGTTCCAGTTCAGGTCGAATTGCCTGGTCATATAATTGCCGGCCAGTTCTTTCCCCGGCTTTACTGAATCTGTACGTGAGTCTGCGTTGATTTCCCAATAGAATTTTTCTCCATCAAATTTTACGACTACTGATGAATTCATCGTATATTCATTTGATAGCTTATGGCGGATATTAAATGGTATTGCGTCAAGTTTCATTATTTGAGTATCTTCAGTTAATTCTCGCTTATTGGAGCTTTTTTGATATTCGTTAACGGCTTCTTTAACCTGACGGTTAATCTCATTGGAATCTGTTGTTTTAGGTGCTTTGTACTCCTCATGAACAGCCTTAATTGTACCAGCCGGTACCCAGGTCTTCTTTGGCTGGCTTGTAAGTTGCTGGAAGATTTGCAAAACTTCTGCTCTGTCCAGCGACCTGTCGGCTAAAACAATGGAACTAACCGACAATAGAATAATACCACTTGCTAATGTAAACAGTTTCTTCTTCATGATACATTCCTCCATTTTTACAAAAACATTATGCATATTACTTAGTTTATCTATTTTATCAGACGAGACAAAAAAATCTAACTTTTTATAGTATTTTATAAATTATCGTTTATAAAATGGGGGGATTTGTACTTAAGTGTTTTTAATAGAATTAGTTAGGAATTGTGGTAATAATTAGCATCTAATATATTAAATAGATATTAATAATCTACAATATGAAATGGAAAAGCTATTTTGTTCTTTCAAGCCAGAATTCACAAAATAGGCTTAAATCATTGATATCAACATTGCCATTAATATCAAGATCAGTTCCTTCGCACCAGTCTGTAGCTTGACAGTTTGTTTCTTGCCAGTGCGAGAGAAGAATGCCATAATCAATAAAGTTGACTATGGTGTCGTGGTTGAAGTCACGAGTACGGACTTGAGAGAAACAAAGATAGTATATCGGCTCCTCCCAGCTTATGCGGTGGTCATAAAAACCGACATTACAATCGCCCACATCAATACTGTTATAATCAATAACAAACCAATCTCCAGCCTCTATATCGTTAGAACCGGTATATAGGTCGAATCCATAAGGCCACCATTCATAGACAGCAGCAGGGTTGCCAGCCGCCGGCAAATGCGAACCTGACCAATCACTCTCATCAATTAGTGGTTCTCTTGCCGACAGAATTCCATAAGGCAAAAATTCTTCCTGCATTGCCAAACTTCCTCCGTCTCCTCCGAAACCATCTGTCCAGCATTCATTTGTATCGGAACTGACAACAATCTTCAGCTTAGTTCCGACCATAATCTCTCGATAAACAACATAAGTGGTGTTTGAATCGACTAATTCGAGAGGAGAGTTGCTGTCTCGTAAGAAGACAGTTGTAGAAATGGCTCCTACAGCTACTGAAATTACACCAAGCATTATTACAAATATAAAAAGTAACTGTTTTGTTAATAAGGTATTGTTTTTGAAGGTTAAAAGATTATTACTATTAATAATGGATGAACTTAGAGTTGATTTTCTGGATGAAAATTTTAATCTCATGTTTCTTCTTCTTCTTCTTCACTGTAAATATAAGAATCAAACAACCTAAGTCTTATATACAAATTAAATCTCATGAATCAAGAAAAAACATAATTTTTACGTAAAATTAAGTCAAATATCAAAAAAACATTTCTTTGTTCAGTAATTATATCCCAATTATAATTACAGTTAAGGATTATCTATATTAATCTCGCATTTCCTCGGCATCTCCTTACGTACTGTATGACTTATGGCTTTTCTTGCCCTGTCTACTAAATCATCTTTTACTGCTAAATAATTGTACGTCATCAGCCTAAATGGGACAATAAAAGATTTAATTTTGCAAATATTGGTCTTGATGTTTTTCTAATGTGTGGAAAGTGTATTTTTCTGTAACGAACGCATAAGAGTTGTAATGGCTGTAAGCCATCTGCGGACAGATTGTGACCTTCCCCCCTGGCATGGAAAAAGAGGGAGCCATACAGGCAGGATTAGAAAAGTTGTGCAGCGATTATCTTAATCGAAATTGGAACCGCGGTAGCAGCGTCGTAAAAATTGATAGATGTCTTATCGATGGTGGTTATATGCCGGGCATTGTTGAAAATATCCGTTATAAGCTCGGCAGTAATATTATGGCTTCAAAAGGTGTCGGTATTCGTGCGGCAAGTAAACCAATGTCAACCTACAAACGCAAGCCCGGCGAGAGACACGGCCATCACTGGTATATCCCAAATATAAACAGGACCGGGGAATTTACACATGTGGCGATTGATACAAATTATTGGAAGACTTTCGTGCACGAGCGGTTCTTTGTAGCGGCAGGGGACCATGGCAGTATGACCTTATTTGGCAAAGGCAGTCATCAGCATTCATTATTTGCTGAGCATGTGGCTGGCTCTGAAGTTTGGGTGCGCACCGAAGGACACGGCCGTACAGTTTATCAGTGGTCACCCAGGATAGGTGGTATCGATAATCACTGGTTGGATTGCATGGTCGGCTGCTCGGTAGCGGCGTCGATGTGTGGATGCAGTTTGAGCGGCCATAATGTAAAAACATATACGAAAAGAGAAAGAATAAAATTGTCGGATATTCAAAGGGGTAAGGGATGATTGCTAAGCAGACATCAAAAGGATTTGAGTGCGAGAAATGTGGAAGCAGAAACTTTAAG
Source organism: Phycisphaerae bacterium (assembly GCA_041652575.1). Lineage (NCBI taxonomy): Bacteria > Pseudomonadati > Planctomycetota > Phycisphaerae > Phycisphaerae bacterium. The sequence continues at coordinate 260,442 of JBAZHC010000002.1, forward strand.
GTAATCTATACGCGTTCCGCATCAGAGAGTAAACTGGTGCGTAGACGAGAATGTAAGAAATGCGGCAGAAGATTTACGACTTGGGAAAAGAGATTAGGCGAATAAGCGTTATCTGTAAGTTATTTATTTGCCATTTGAATTACAGGCCAGATTCGATGGCTTATATTTTCGATAACATCTGGCAGCGTAAGTCTTGAATTGGATAGATTGCTGCGTTTTAAAAATGCATTCCATTGGATTTCTTTTGTGCCATCTTCTAAAAAATCTGCACTAAATGCTATGGGCAGTTCTTTTGGCAATTCAACTTTTCGACCGTTAAATGTTGCCTTAATTGCCTTGGATAGTAAATCATCATCGATATTCATATGATTTAAAAGAATGTAAACATCGTAAAAGTCTTTCATACGGCTGTTCATATATCCATGCACAACCATTGCATTGACTTTTTCGGCAATTACAGTGGCGGGATGATATGCCTTTAATCGCGGAGCAGGCAAATCCAGAATGGTTGGATATTCAATTTCCTGTGGGGCAGGTGTTAGGGCGTCGCCGAATCCAATATCTATCTGAAGTGGAATTCTTGCATTGGCCAAAAAAGCTGATAGACGTATCCTTATCCCAAAATATTCCTGATCATCACGTATATCATCTGTCCGTATCGAATCTGCATCGAATCTTAAACCATCATCATCAAATACCGCATCACATGCATCAGAAAATAATTGTTTCAATTGCAGATGAGTCGGATTACCAAAACCAAGCAAATCAATGTCTCGGGTCGGGCGTCCCGGAACCTGGTGCCATAGAGCAAAAAGCATAGCACCTTTTAGTATAAATACATCTGAGTGTTTGGAGAGCATAAGCCTGTAAAGCAAACGTTCCAATCCATATCTAATCAATATGCTATTGAAATCTTCCCCAGTTTTATCCCGGACATTCAGCAAACGTTGATGAATAGATTTTGCAGCGTCAGGTTTTTTCATTTGCTCATTTCCAGGTAAGGACGCATGATGTTGGTCATGCGACATATTTTAGCATATTTCCAAATTTCATCACGATTTGCTTTCTTTTGGTTTAGACAATCAGTCAAAGCTTCACGAGCTACATCAATTCCGATTTGATTTCGGAATTTGAAACAATCGACTACTGTTTTAGCGGGGCAATAAACTCGAACAGTAAGCCCTTCTTTTTTATGTGAATCTATTCCTTCGGAAAAGGCCTTTCCGGTAAGTTTTACAATTCGAACATTCGGTGATTTTGGCTTTGAGTCATTGCTCTCGATGGCTACCCATGTCTTATATGGCATTTGAGTTGTGATTTCATGAAACTGTAGTGCCGATAGAAGGCAAATTACACTGCGCGGCGATGAAGTCATAATTTCTGCAAATGCTTCGAATGTCAAATAATAACCAGCCATCGTATACACACCACGGGCAACGCGACGAAGAATGCCGCGTTTAGCCATATAGTGTAGAGTTGTTCTGGTGATGCCAGCCTTTTTAAGGTCAGATGCGCAAATTGTGCCCTTACTCTTTATTATATCTATTACTTTCTTTTTATTCATTTTAGCCTGTTAATTACTTTCAATCCCTATATGCTAACAATTAGGGATTGTTTGTCAAGGATGGAATTTTAAACTATTCATACTTTTTGTAACTGTTTTTACATTAAAATGACAATTTATAAGTGTTTTTCCTGAAAAATAAGCGTTTTGATGAATAAAGTGTCTAAAAGAATTGATTTTAGGCAAGGATATCTTTGTAAGTTAATTAGGGACTCCCAGGCTGCATGTAATACTGTGTCTACATATGTAACAATTTTCATTTCGTCACGAATCATTATTGCATAGTCAAATCTGCATGTCATAATCAAACTTGACAACCAAATAACGCGGTAAGCCTGCGACTGATCCTCGCGGGCGTAACCAGAAAATATAAGAGCCGTTCGGGGCCGAACACCCGGACGGCTTATTTTTTTTGTACTCGTTTATTTAGTTGCTTAAGGCGGGATAGAGCAATGGCAGAAGATGAAGATTCGAATCCTCTACCGCAATTTTGTCAAAAGTTACATATGCGTAACAATATTTAAATTTAGCTCAAATCAGCGTTACAAAAAAGGCTCTCGTGTTAATAAATAACCTATAGAGGGACATATTTTTTTATGGCTGAAAATTTAGAAGAAAAAATTTTAGAAAACGCTTCTACCCCTGCAAAAGTAAGCAGTGACGGACTTTCCGTCGAGCAGCATCCGCTGGCCGACCAGATTGCAGCAGATAAATACCTGGCAAGTAAAACGGCTGTCCGGAAAAAAGGGCTTGGTATAAAGTTTTCAAAATTATCTCCATCGGGAACGATTTAGTTATGTGGTTTTTCGGTAAAAACAAAGAGCGTAAAGTCATCCGTCCGGCAGGACGAATCATGCGGGCAAGGTTTGATGCTGCCCAGACCACAGCAGATAACCAGAGGCACTGGTCAAATGCAGATTCTTTGTCAGCTGATGGCGCTGCAAGCGTCGAAGTTCGCAGAACCCTCCGTAACCGCAGCCGTTATGAAGTCGCTAATAACAGTTATGCCAAAGGAATAATTTCTACTCTGGCAAATGATGTGGTTGGGACAGGACCACGGCTTCAGATGCTCACTGATGATAATAATGGAAACGGCATTATCGAAACAGAATTTATGAATTGGGCTTCTCAAATTCGCCTTGCCCAAAAACTTCGTACTATGCGTATGGCAAGGGCCTCTGATGGTGAGGCTTTTGGGATTCTGACGATTAATCGCAATCTAAACTCTCCTGTAAAACTTGACCTTCGACTTGTTGAGGCAGATCAGGTTACGACACCCTGGTCAAAATATTTTAATCAGCAATCCTTAGTTGATGGTATTGAATTTGATTTGTTTGGAAATCCGTCTGCTTATTACGTTCTCAAGAATCATCCTGGCTCAATGTCTCTGACATTTGACCAGGAGTATAACGCTGTCGACGCTGATTCAATGGTTCATTGGTTCAGGGCAGAGCGGCCAGGTCAAAGCAGAGGGATTCCAGAGATAACACCGGCGTTTCCTTTATTTGCACAGCTTCGAAGATATACACTTGCTGTGATTGCAGCCGCTGAAACGGCCGCTGATTTTGCAGCGGTTTTATATACAGACTCACCAGCAAATGGTGAAGCGGCAAATTTAGAGCCGATGGATGTGGTTGCCCTTGAAAAAAGAATGGCAACAACACTTCCCGATGGCTGGAAGCTGGGTCAGATAGAAGCCCATCAGCCAACGACCACTTACGGTGAATTTAAAAACCAGATTTTAAATGAGATAGCCAGATGTCTGAATATGCCATTTAATATCGCAGCATGTAATTCATCGGGATACAACTATGCCTCAGGCCGGCTCGACCATCAAACATATTACAAGAGTATCAGGGTGGATCAAGCTGACATGGCCATGGTCATTCTCGACCGGATTTTGCAGGCATGGCTTAATGAGGCAATTTTAATTTCAGATTATCTGCCGCTTCACTGGCGAACTATGCGGCGTTTCTCGCACCAGTGGTTCTGGGATGGCACAGAGCATGTCGATCCAGCAAAAGAGGCCAAGGCACAAGAAATAAGACTAGCCAATCATACGACAACGTTGGCAGATGAATATGCAAAGCAGGGTAAAGACTGGGAAGTTGAACTTCGCCAGCGAGCAAGAGAAAAACAGCTTATGGATGAGCTTGGTATTTCACCAGAAAAAATAACAACTTCAATTACGGAGACAGATGATGAAGAGCAGTAAATTAAATATCACGGCAAATTTTCAATTAGAGGCAGCCCAGGCGTTAGCTGAAAATGAAAAACCAAAGAACAGGCGTTTTTCAATGACTGCATATACAGGCGGTCCGATGGCCCTGGATGGCTGGAAGTATCCTGTGGTCATTGACTTGCAGGGTTTAAATGTCGGAAGCAGTTCGCGGCCGATTTTTATCAGTCATAACCAGGACGTTGATGACCTCCTGGGCCAGACAGACCATGTGGATATCGTTGAAAACAACCTTATCGCTGTCGGTGAAATCCTCGGCGATTCACCTCGAGTGATGAGAGTAATTACATTGGCTGATAAAGGTTTCAACTGGCAGGCATCGATTGGCGCACGGGCAGAGCAGGTCGAGTTTATAAAGGCAGGCAGTAATGTAACCGTAAACGGCAAGGAATTTACCGGCCCATTAAATGTAGCACGTAAATCGGCCCTGGGTGAGATAAGTTTCGTAACCCTGGGGGCTGATAACAATACTTCGGCAACAATAGCCGCGAAAAATCAGGAGCAAACTATGGAAAATATCGAAAATCAGGAAACAAATAAAAAAGAGGAAACGACTATTACCGCAGAAACTACAATTGCAGATATCAGGGCGGCTGCCGCAGCGGAGACTACCCGCATTGCAGCTATCAAGAAAATCTGCGGCAGTAAGTACGATGATATCGAGGCAAAAGCAATTGCCGAGGGTTGGGATCAGCCTAAATGTGAGCTTGAAGTGCTAAGAGCATCGCGACCGACAGTAAGTACGCCATTATCTTCGCAAAAGATTACAGCTACACCAAAAGTCTTTGAGGCAGTAGCATTGATGGCCAGCGGTGTTGGAACTTCTCGATTGGAAAAATTCTATGATATCCAGACTCTTGAGGCAGCAGATAAACTCCGCGGTATAGGTATCCAGGAATACTGCGAGCAGATTTGCGCAATGCAGCTGCCAAGATTCAGGCGTGATGCATCAGCCTGGCTTGCGGCAGCTTTTAGCACAGCATCACTGCCGGGAATTTTGTCAAACGTTGCAAATAAGATGCTCCTGGAAGGCTACAGCTATATCGAGGATGCCTGGCGCAAAATCTGCAAGATTGCAAGTGTCAACGACTTTAAAGAACACAGCAGGTACCGTATGACAGGTAGTTTTAAGTTCGAGCAGGTTGGCCCGGACGGTGAACTCAAGCACGGAAAGATTGATGAGCAGAAGTATGGTCAGAAGGCAGATACCCACGGCATCATGTTTGCGCTCACTCGTCAGATGATTATCAATGATGACCTTGCTGCATTTACAGATGTGCCAAGGCAGATCGGTATGGGCGCAGCTGAGGCGATAGCTGATGCTGTCTGGGGACTTTTGCTCTCTAATCCATCGAGTTTCTTTTCGACAGCTCATAAAAATTACAAGGATGGTGCGGATACTCTGCTTTGCCTTGATTCACTTACTGATGCGGAGGTTTTGTTCAATGACCAGACTAAGCCAAACGGCAGGCCGTTAGGCGTTGGAGCATCGATGCTTCTTGTTCCACCTGCATTGAGGGTACCGGCAGATATGCTTATGAAGTCACTATCACTTAATGAGACAACTACTGCAAACAAAGGCAAGCCTTCGAATAATCCTCATGTTGGTAAATTCGAAGTTGTATCGAGCAGTTATTTGAGCAATTCATCCTTTAACGGATATAGCTCAAAGGCTTGGTATCTGTTTGCCGATCCAAACAGACTGCCGGCACTGGAAGTTGCGTTCCTAAATGGAATCGATCAGCCCACAGTTGAAAAGACCGATGCCGATTTTAACACACTCGGTATTCAGTTCAGGGGCTTTATCGATTTTGGTGTTCGTGAGCAGGATTACCGTGGAGCGGTAAAGTTCAAGGGTGAAGCTTAATATTCTTTTTTAACAATATAGGAGATAAACAATGACTATTAGTTTTTATCAGAATGGCAAATCGATAGATTACACACCGGCTGTGGATGTACCGGCCGGCACTATCGTTGTATTAAAAGGTCTTGTCGGTATCACAAAGCTCGATATCCCGGCAAATACCAAAGGGGCACTGTGCATTGAAGGTATCTTTGCAGTTCCCAAAAAGAACGAGGCATTTGCAGAAGGCTTGCCCGTCTGGCTGGATGCCAATGGCGACCCATATGGTGGTACGGCAGGAACCGGTGCTGCAACACAGATTGGTGGTGATGCTCAGGCATCTGATGATGTTCTGCTTGGCAAGGCAGTAATTGCAGCGGCGGCAACCGACCAGTTTGCATATGTTGCTTTAAATAAGTTTGACCCACGCATCCCGACATTTGCAGGTGCTGCTCGCATCACAAAAGCGGCAAGTGCAAACGCAGCGGCAACAGAGTCTGGCGTTTGCTACGACTGCACGGCAGATAATACTGTTATTACTCTACCGGCCACGGCGGCGGGTCTTGAGTTTACAGTAATGAACCTTGCCGCTGACGGTGCGGCCCTTGTTGAAGTTGATTTTCAGGCTGGCGACAAGTCACTTGGCGGTCTTGGTGTTGCCGCTGGCGGCGATGGCAAGAAACTGTCGAACACCAAGGCAACGGCAAAGAAGGGTGATTTCATTACGTTTGCCAGCGATGGAACAGATGGTTATCGGATAAAGGCAATTCGCGGCACGTGGGCTCAGGAGGCGTAGAATAATTTGACGATTATTCCTCCACAGGCATAGGTGGGTCCGAACCTGTGGAGGTTTTCGGAGCAGTGAAATGTCAAATCTACTTGAAACCGGTTCTGATTATCTGCAGGCACAACTTAAACAATTCGCCTCGAGCGAAGTTGCATATCGCAGGGGCCAAGACAGTGTTGTTGTTAAGGCGATTATTGGCAGTACGAAAGTAGAGGTTGACGATGGTGGTGGTGCCAAGATTAAGACCGACATTATTGATTTTCTAATATCGACAGCAGATTTAGTACTTAATGGAAGTGCTATTACGCCCCAGCACGGTGACAAGATAGAGCTTGGAAGCTGTGAATATGAAGTCTTGTTTCTGGCTGGTGATGGCTGCTGGCGGTTCAGTGATGCGTTTGGAAAGACAATGAGAATTCACACCAAAAGAACAGGAGATGTAAGCTAATGATTCGATATAAAATTATCGCAGCGAGTTTACCTTTTATAATGTTATCAAATTCTACATCGGAAATTGCAGTTGAGCAGGTTGGCGGCCTTGCCGGTACGATACTCAAATACGGTGAGCTTGGTCTTTGTCTGGTTCTTGTCGCGTATCTTATTTGGAGCAATTGGACACTTGTCAATTCTCTTCAGGTAATGATGAAAGATAAAACTGCCCAGGAAGAGCGATTGATAGGTGTGTTGCACGAATTTTGCAGTGTATGCCGCCAGCGGCCTTGTTTGATGAAGTCGGCGGCGTTTGATTCACAAAATGTTGATGGTATCGTCAATAAGGAAACCACAGATGTCAGTTAATACGATTCAAATATCGGATGCCCTCGTAGCAGCTCTCAATGGCGGTTCTTTTGGTAAGCAGTTTGTTGCCAAAATGTCTGTGTTGCCGCCGTTTGAAATCAAAGACCTGTCCGATTTACAGGTTACGGTAATTCCGAGGAATGTGGATGTCAGTATTTTGTCCCGTGACAAAAATATGTATGACCACACGATTGACGTTGCCATACAGAAAAAGTTAGATGCTCCGATTGAGCCGGAGTTTGACAGTTTGGTTGCGTTTTGTTTTGAATTGGTTTCTGCGATAAGTCAAACTGACCTCAGAGATATTAACGTGTGTTATTCAGGTGTGGCCATCGATCCGCTTTATTCGCTCGATGATTTGGCCCAGGATGGCATTTTTACAAGTGTTTTGTCTGTGAAATATAAAACGGCAAGTTAGGTTTTAAAATATGAAGTACAGAGAAATATCAAAACGTAAAAAAAGTTATAACTATTCACAGGAAGAAGTTGCCCTGATGATTTCCAAAGCGAGAGGTCAGGCATAATGATAAAGTATGCCCACGCTATCGGCAATTGGAGTACGATGAATTGGTACGATGCTGCAATAAACGGCAATATCGTATCAACTCCCGGCGATGGCGATATTGCCGATTTGAACGGTTATGCTATTACGATGGATATAGCTACTATACCGGCATCAGGTACATTGCTTGCTTTGAGAAGTCCATCAAAGACCGGCTATTTGATTGTGAGCTTAGATGCAGGGGCAGGATTGGGTAATCTTGCTATTAACGCCGCATCAATTACGGCAGGGACAAGAAACGGTGGTTTTATTGCTGTTAGCGGTACGACATACACACTTACAATAAATGCCGGCCAAATAACTGCCGGAAGTGCGTCCGGGGCTATTGCGATAGATAATACACAGGCGGCACACATCATAATTGTATGTGCGAATTTATGGGGTGGTGGTGGTATATCTTCCGCGTATGGTTTAAGAAATTCTTCGACTGGACAGATAGATATTACAGGTAATGTTCGCGGTGGGGCCGGCTCAAATAATTTCGGTCTTTATAATATGTCTTCGGGTGCTATTAACATAAATGGTAATGTTCTTGGGAGTGAATATGACAAGTCGGCAGTGGGAGTTTTCAATAATGCATCAGGAATTATCACTATAACAGGAAATTTGATTTATGGCACATTGTCTTGTCCGTATAACGGTTATCGTCCGGTATTAACCCTCGGCAGTCAGTATTATTATCAAATGGGAAGTGCGAACATTAAATTCCCACAACAATTGGCCACATCTAAAGTATTAAAGGGCACTCAACACGGCGATACAATAGGCACGCTTTCCCCTGATAGTCCGTTTAGAAGATTACCGTTAATTACCTGATGGAAAATATGAATGACCAGAGAAAGGATTTTTAATATGGGAATTCATAATCAAGGTTGGCAGAAAATACGTTCAGTTGAAGCTGTCGATACACCACTTGCCGTCGGCACAATGGATTGCAAACCATCGTATGCTCATAACACAGCATCGTCAGTGATACGAGGGATTCAAATCCTTGTTGCCGCCATCGGGAGTGACGATGGTATTGTCCAGACAAGGTTATATGGCGGCAGGGGTGATGCCGGGCCGGCGATACTTATTGCCGACATTGCCTGGACCCTTGGCAAGATGGCTTGCCTTCGTGACCCGCAGTCGCAGGCTGTAACTGATTTACAGCGATATGCCGATACTGCGACTGTTACAGCATACTGGCCGCTCGACATAAAAACACCAAACAGCGGCAACGATATGGTATGCGTTGCAAGTTTTGATGGTCTTGACATTGATTGGATTGCCGTAGAGGTAACAGCTCTCACCAATGCGATGAAGGCAAATATTTATATGGGCTGTTTTTCCTAATGATTGGCATGACCAATAAAAAGCTGTTTGAAGTTAAAAAACTTTTCTTCGACAGGGCAAAGGTTATCAGGGCTGTCAGTAAGGCTGCGCGGAAAACGCTTAATCATATCGGCGGCTTAATAAGGCTTACGGCCAGAAGGTCAATCAGGGATGCGAAAAACCATAACGCTGTCAGCAGGCCGGGCAAACCACCGCTGAGTCATACGGGGTTATTGAAGAGATTTATCATGTATGCGTATGAACCATCAAAGGAAACAGTTGTTGTCGGCCCAGTGCTGTTGGGTGGCCGCCAGGGCAAAGATGCTCCCCATACGCTTGAGTTTGGCGGTTCTGCGAAAGCCAATAGCCGCAGGTTAGGCGGCAGGCGAAATGTGTTTATAAAGCCAAGGCCGTATATGTATCCGGCCCTCGAAAAGAATCAGCAGACTATCTGTAAGATATTGAAAAACAGTATGTAAAAGGCAGACAAAGGTTAAGTTTTTTAGGAGTTTTCGTAATGGCAAATAAATTCGTATTAGGAAAAGATGGTGTTCTGACGATTGGAGAAACGGAGGTAACAAGTGCGAAAGATGTTACCATTTCGATTGAAGCTAACGAGATTGATGTCACCACAAGGGGCAACGATGGCTGGAAGGCCGTAGCGACATCCCTCAAAGAGGGCACGATTGAATGGGAAATGGTAGTCGGCGCGGATGGCGATGCCACATCTTCCTGCTATGCGGCACTTATTAACAATACTCAGCTTACAATAACCGTTTCATCGGGCGGTGTAGGACTTAGTGGAAATTTTGTTATTACCAGCATCGTTCAAAACGAGCCTATCGGAGATGCTATCACGGCGAAAGTTACAGCAAAGTACACCAGTGCTGTTGAGTCTGAGCCGGAGGCGTAATTTGTATATTGAAGGAGTGAAGTATTATGAAGGTGTTTACGGATAGTGCTGGAAAAACCTGGTCGGTGTCAATGACGATCGACAGTGTTAAGCGTGTCAGGGATTTACTTGGTGTCAATCTCGTCGAGCCGGAGGCGGGCGAGCCCCCTCTGCTCACAAGGCTTGGTACTGATGAGATTCTTTTATGCGATGTTGTGTACTGTTTAATCAAGCCGCAGGCCGACCAGCTTGGAGTTACAGATTCAGATTTTGGCCGCTCTCTCGGCGGTGATGCTATTCTTGCTGTTCAAACTGCTCTTTATGAGGAGCTTATTGATTTTTTCCAGAAGCGCGGCAGGCCCGACAGAGCAAAGGCCGCATCCGCGCAGAAGGAAATGATAGAGCTCGCAGTCGAGAGGGTGAAGATGAAGCTGGAAGCGATGAATCCCAAGGTGGAACTCAACAGGATACTTGGAAACTGATTTACCAGTTGGCCGGTGCAATCGGTATTGACCCTGCCAATCTTACGCTTCGGGAACTTCTTTGGATGTCCGAAGGCAGGGGTAAGGATGTATGGTCGAGGGCTTCTAATCTTATGGCCTTAATTGCTAATTGCAATCGAGACCCGAAGAAAAGTAAGGTGTTTAAGCCTTCCGACTTCAATCCTTACTGTGCCGACACAAACAAAAAAGAAGCTGTTGTTCTTACAAAGGACAATATGAACGTTCTTAAAAAAATGCTTGGAGCAACGTAAATGGCAAATACTGGTGCAATAAAGGCAGGTCGTGCATATGTAGAGGTATTCTTAGATAAGAATCCGTTTGTCAGGGGCTTGCGTTCCTGCGAGAAGTCTTTGACTTCTTGGGGTCGTTCTGTTTCTGCGATGGGCAGGCAGGTTATGATGGCAGGAACGGCCATTGTTGGTTCGCTCGTTGCTGCATCTGTTAAGGCCGGCAGTATAGGGCATGACCTTGAGGAGATGTCTAAAAAGACAGGGGTCGGTGTGGAGGCTCTCAGCGGGCTCGGGTATGTTGCCAGGCAATCCGGAGGCAGCCTTGAAGGGCTCGGCAAAAGTTTCAGGTTTATGCAGAAAAACCTCTTTGCAGCACAAAACGGAACTAAGGGTGTGGTCAAAGCTCTTGCTCAACTTGGCCTCACTGTTGCCGAATTGCAAAAACTTACACCAGAGGAGCAGTTTAAGGAAATCGCCGGGCGTATAGGTTCACTGGCAGACCCAACGGCAAGGGCGGCATTGGCGATGAAGATATTTGGTCGTTCCGGGACAGAGTTGTTGCCGATGTTTGCTCGCGGCAAAGATGGCATAAATGCTATGATTGGCGAAGCTGAAAAACTCGGCCTGATTATGAGCACAGATGACGCTGAGGCTGCGGCGGAATTTCATGAAGAAACCAAAAAACTGACAGATATTCTCAAGATGGGAATGTTCAGGGTTGGCTCGGCAATTATCCCGATACTCAAAGACCTTGCTGTAAAATACGGACAGGTTGTTAAGGCCTGTTCTGATTGGGTTAAGGCTAATCCTGGCGTTGTTACAATGGTTTTGTATCTCGGCGCAGCTCTTATGGCGACAGGTGCAGCGTTTATGATACTTGGCAAAGCGATGGTGCTTGCAGGAGCGATGCTCAAAATCGTTCTCACTTTGTTTGCTGTAATTAAAACTGTATTAATGTTCATACTTTCCCCGCTCGGCCTTGTCGTAACGGCACTCACAGCGGGTGTTGCGGCGTTTTTATATTTCAGTGGATATGGCAGCCAGTTGCTTTCCTGGCTTGGTAACTGTTTTATGACACTGAAGGATGATGCAACGAAGGCTTTTAATGGAATCGCTCAGGCACTCGCAAAAGGCGATATTGCTCTTGCCGCTCGAATACTTTGGCTGACTTTAAAGATGGAGTTTCTCAAGGGCAAGCAGGTTCTTTTGGAGGTATGGCTTTCGTTTAAAAGCAAGTTTCTGGAATACTGGAATGGCATCGGCTATTCGATGGTCTTGATTTGGGACACAGCCGTTTATGGCATCAAAACTGCTTGGATTGAATTGGTTGCCCTTTTGAAATCGGTTTGGACCAGCTTTAAGTCTGTCTATGGAAGCGTTGTCGATTGGTGTGTCAAAAAAGCTATGGGTGCTTGGATTTGGTGGCAAAAGCTGATGAATCCGGAATTTGACGATGCTTCGGCCAAAAAAACTCTTGACGATTCGCTCGCTCAGGATAAGGCCGACAGGGATGCGGAAACCCAAAAGGATTTGCAGGCCATTGAATCGCAGCGGGCTTCTTCACGCTCGGCGGCAAAGGCTGGCTATGAACAGGACAAAGATAATATTGCCAATGCCTACACCGCTGATATTGAGGCCAATAACAAAGAAGCCGAAGATAGGCTCAAAAAAAATGCCCAAGAACTTGCCAAGGCCAAAGGCCAGTGGCAGGCATCTCTCAACAGGGCCGCAGAGCCGGCAGATGCCCAGATGCCTCAAAGGCCGAATATCCCGAAGTTTGGCGATACGCTGGCGATGGCAGGTAGTGCATCGGCAATCGGCACATTCAGCGCATCCGGCCTTTCAATGCTCGGTGCAGGCGGCGTGATGCAAAAGATAGCGGCAGCATCGCAGGCAACCGCAGACAACACAGAAGAAATCGCTGATAATACTGCCGATAGCGGAGATGAGTTTGCCGAATGAGTAGTGTAAGAGTTGAAGAAAAATATCTTGGTCGCAACCTTTACAAACCGAAGTCTGGTAATGGTGGCAGCGCGCAGATAGAGTACATTATTCAGGGGACAGATGATGATATTGCTGCTACGGAGGCATTAGAAGGTATTGTTCCTGAAAAGTGGAATGACTTGCCGCTTATCGGGTGTGAGGTTAAGCAAATAGCATCAGCGATATGGGAGGGAGTTGCCAGATACGGCTACAACAACAGCAGTAGAGACAAGAGCGAGTCTAATTATTCATTTGAAACAGGTGGCGGCACTCAGCATATTACCCAAAGCCTTGCAACTATTCAGAAGTATGCTCCGGCAGGTAAGACCGCTCCGGATTTTAAAGGGGCGATATGCGTTGACAATAACAGCGTAAACGGATGCGATATTGTTGTTCCTGTTTATACCTGGACAGATGTTTATTACTTTGACCATTCAGAAGTGACAGACAACTATAAGGCTGCACTTAAAAACCTTACAGGCAAAATAAATAATTCAGCGTGGAAAGGAAATGCTGCGGGTGAGGTTTTGTTTATGGGTGCATCAGGCTCAAAGCGGGGCAATTATGGTGATTGGGAAATTGCGTTCAAGTTTGCCGCAAGTTCGAATGTTACAGACAAAACGATTGGCGATATATCAGGCATCGCTAAAAAAGGGTGGGAGTTTCTTTGGGTCAGGTATGAAGATGCTGATGATGATAATGCAAAGGTCTTAATTAAAAAACCTTCGGCGGTGTTTATTGAACAGGTGTATGAATACGGCGATTTTGGTGGGCTTGGTATCTAAATGGGTGATAGTTTCAAAAGAGTTCAGGCAGGTCAGAAGTTGGCTGTTTCGGCAAGGGCGTACAATGCAATGCTCGACACAGCAGAAGCCTATCAGCGCAGCAAACTCAACGGAGGCTCTGGCGTTGGTTCTGGCGGGGATAGCCAGATTGTTCTTGTAAAAAACTCATCCGGCTGGGATGCTTCAAGGTTTGATGTTCTTGGGATTTCCGGTGTAGTTTTCAGCCCAACAGACTCTGCCGCTCTTACTCAATTCAAAAACTCGATAGTATTGACAGGCCACACACCCTCTACAAACGACCATGAAGGTGGGCGCTTTGTTATTTGTGCTGAACCCATACCAGATGGCTCGATAGGCAGGGCCTGGGCTTACGGAGTTTGTCAGGTCCAGATAAATGCCACTGACGAGGCTCATAAGTTTGCCGATGTCAGGGATGGTGACCACACCCTTTTGGATAGTGCCGAAGGCGGGGCAGTGTCGATACTTTGGAAAGAAGCAGGCACAGGTACGAAATGGGCTGTCGTAAGATTTGGTGCTTCTGGCGGCGGCAGTAGCGGTAGCTCAGGTGTAGAGGAAGCTGTTGTTGTTACCAGTCTTGATGAACCTGATTTTACAGTTGGTGAGGGTTCGGAAGGTTATGCCGGCGGTGGATTCTATCGAGTAAGGAAAAAAAGCAGCGTATATGCCGAATGGAATCCTGAAAATACACCTTACGCAAAAGATGCTTATGTACTATATACCGGAAACAACCGTGTTTATAAGGTAATAGCCGACCCTGCGGTTACTAATATGGCATTGAACCCTGCAGAAAATACCGCCGAGTACGAGTTATATGATGAAATAAAAATTGAGTTCGTTGCAGGTTTTGATATAGAGGGAAGTGAAGTGCCTATTGCCCAGACATTCCCGATATTTCCGGTTGGGGCAACTATTTGGATAAGAAGCCGTAAACTTGAGGATGATTCAACGAGATATTTGCTTGCTCACACTTTAACGCCGAGAGGTGAAACGGAAGATGCCAAAGCAATATGGGCTGATGGTCGTTTGCGGATTGTGTACTAATGACTTTGAATCAAAATAAATTTGAAACCGCCGACTGGAAAACTATTAGAGCCGGTATTGCGGCAAATAAAAAAATAGACATCAGTTGGGAGATGCACCGTGATATTTTGGTTAAAATCTTTTTGTTACATAATATCCACGCCGGTAATTATGACAGCTCGGTTTTTCGATGGGGAGTAAATAAAAAACCGACGGCAAGACCAAATCCGCAAATAATAGAAGGCGGCCACGATACGTGGGCAGATATTTGCTGGTACGCAGGCGACTGGGAAATATCAGTATTCGACACTTCACACGGAATGAAGTATAAAGACGAGAACGGCGTTGAAATTGAGGGTCGGTATATCCGGTATAAAAATAAGGAAAATTTAACACCTCAAATATGCAGCGCATACGATGAAACTTCCGGGCACGACCCTATTAATTGGGAAAGCGGCAAGACTTATGTTACGGGCAGTGTCAAATTTTATTTAGGCCATTTGTGGGAAGCAAATAAAGAAACTTCCACAGTTCCGATTACACTTATAAAAACAGTACCTCACGTCAAATACGAACAGAGTGAAGATTGGGATTTATATTTTGAAGGGCCGCCCGGACTTTACGAGTATTATGACGATGAGCTTGAAGCAAATGCGTTGAAAAGCAAATGTCATTTTGATACGTGGCTCAAAAACTTTACGGCGGGATATGACAAAGGCGACAAGGTAAGCTGGCAGGGAGGCTGGCAGGCACAGCGAGACATACAGCTTCCTGCTGTACCACCGAGAGTATGGACGGGGACGGAATGGTCGGCAGGTTCGTACCCAAAAGATAAACAGGTACGAATAGAGGAAACAGACGGTGACGGCGATACAGTTCATATCAGAATTTTTCAGGCTTTAAAACCTGTCAATAATTCCGAACAGGAAGGCATCGAATCTGTAAACCCAAAAGATGATGTTGATGGATTCTGGGAAGAGCGAATAGACCTTGCCGTTGAATGGATTCCTTTGGCATCTGAGTATCTCGAATCTGATAACTGGCAGCTTGTGCCCGATGATGCAAACTATCTATCTGACTGGCTGCCAAATTTTCCAGGACTAACTATTATAAATGAAAGTGTCAGAGATAATACGTACTGGTGGTTGAATGATTTTAAAACGCAGCATCCATCAATGTATTTTCCACCGTTCGTCTGTCCTGAAGAACAGTTAAGGCGGGCAATATTTGCGTATAAAGAAATAGCTCATAGTAATTTATCAGGTTTGTGGAAACCTATTTATAAACAGGGAGATGTTTTTAAAGTTGATGTGTCAGCGAAGCATATAACCGCACCGGAATATCTTGGTCCAGTGTTTGGAATTCGTGCAAGAATGGGATGGTGGCAACAAGATATAGAACCTTATCAAATTACTTTTGAACGTAGAGATGCCTGGGGTATTTTGAATGGTTTTTTGGACGGGTTTACTCGGTCATATATTTATGATGGGAATCAGTATTGCAATTACGGCGGGTATAAAAGGAACGCCCCTTATCTTGAAGACATCGGTTACTGGTCTCGAAACCCAAAAATTCATACAGGCTTACAAAATGCCATTGAATCGCTTTTGAGTGATAGGGATTTCAGGCTGCCTGCTACTGACTTGTATAAGGCGAATTTCCGCAGGGGTTTTTTATATTGGGAAGATTATGATGGTGGAGTAACTCCCGTAGAAGGTATGGAACGATATTTCGGAACATATCCGACAGGAGTTATTAAAAGATATAACGGCTCGGCGTGGGTTGTAATGGATGTGGAGGAAAATTCTGAATACAACACTCATCCGGGAGTCAATGATGAGTATTGGGGCACGGGTGAAGCGGGCATAGTAACCTTCCTTGAACATCTGAGCGAAGTGAAAAATGAAAAAATGTACGACTACTTTTTTAATTATGAAACGGCTAAAAAGTATTACCCGTTCAATTTGGTAGAGGCTACATTTAGAACTTCGTATGGCGGCCATAATGAGTCTGGATTACATACGGAATCAGAATTTATGGCAATGTGGGATTTTGTCCACGCAGGAGAGCATATAAAGACTTTTAGATATTCTTGCGGTCGAGCGGGAATTTTTATGCGAGAGAATGAACGAGGGGAGCCTCCGCATTATAGAGATGCGTGGAATCCTGATTTTTCAGACCATACCCCTCCATTAGTTAGAGGTATGGTTTACAATAGACCCGAAAGGTGGTTTGGTCCAAGAACAAATGATATGCCGTTAATAAGCGATTTCGATACGAAATTTTTACCGTTTAAAACTCCGTACAAAGACTGGACGGATAAAGCCTACTCAATGGGAGAGAAAGTATGGTATCCTGTTTTAGTCGATGAAGAATATAAAAATAAATTGTTTAAAGCGACAAGGGCGATTGTTGTAGGCGATTATGTTCCGACTTCTCAAGACCCTGCAAACGGGTGGGTACTTTCGGAATGTCATATAATACTCGTGCCGGGAGATGTTACAGATTCAAATAACACTTACTATATAAAAAATGGTGCTATGCTGCACTTGTGCGAAACCTCTGAAGATCCTATCGTGAGCGAGGAAGAAGTAATCCTTGACCATACGCATTTAATTTCAACAGTAGTCAAAAATCCAGAAGTAAAGGCGTGGGGTTCAAATACGGAAGGTGAAACCGATATTCCCGATTTAGGCGGTGAAAAAATATCTGCGGTTTACGCAGGCAATAAAATCAGCGCAGCTATTGGCTCATCGTTTGTATGGGGTGATGATACAAATGGACTTGTTAGTAATGCACCTGATTTAAGTAATGCAAAAAAAATATCCTTTGGAGATAAGCACGCATTGGCGTTGTACTACGATGGCTCTGTTATAGCGTGGGGTGATAATACTTATGGTCAATGTGATATACCGGCAGGGACGTATATAGATGTTTCGGCAGGATGGCGGCACTCGGCTCTGGTTACAACGGCGCATCAGGCTGTTTGTGTTGGAGATACTTCAAATAACAAATGTGCGGTATTTTATTATGACCCTGATACGCCACTTCCAGAACAAAACGATGCACTTTACGAAGTTGTATCTATTTCAGCAGGCAAAGACCATACCGCAGCGGTCATACGCCGTATTTTAGATGGTAAATATAAGCCTGTTGCGTGGGGAGCGGTATATGGGGAATGGCCTGATTATTATACGGGTGCTCAGGCTTGTCTTGCAGAAGAAGGGTGGACAGACGATTGGTATGACCTTCTTGTTGTTGTAGCTGCTGGCGAATCGTGGACAGTAGTAATGCAATGGGACAATTCTTGGAGCTATGGAAGGGGATATGACCCTGATTGTACGGACACTCCGGCAACGTATGGAGAAAAGCTGGCAAGCTCTTTTAGGCATCTTTGCGTATTGACGAAAGCCTCTGCTGATGGTGTGCGTGATATTATAGCGTGGGGACACAATGGCGATGGAGAACTGAATGTACCAGAACTTGACACAGTTGACTATCCGTTTGGATGGGGAGATGTAGCTGCGGGTGGTTATAGTCACACTATAGGATTAACAGCTATATTTTCGACATTATTGGTAACACGACCAGTACCCCAAAGAGGTGTGATAGGTTTTAATCCGAAGATTGCAGAACGTCACGACCCGAGTTACATTGGCTTTACTGAAAATGAAGATGATTCTTTTACCTGCGAATTACATTATGATATAAACCCGCAGGTTTATGTTGATATGCGTGACCTGCTTGATTTGGCAATGTATAAAGATGTGTCTGTCACTAAACAAATTGTAAGTGTTCTTGCAAACGGCACGGATAGTAGTGGCGGTAAATTTGGCACGGACTCCGTAGGAGAAGCCATAGCCGTTTGTAAAAAGGTCTTAGGAAGTTGGATGGGTTTGTATAACAGTGATTTTTCATTGGGCGCACCGTTATATATTTGGAGTGAGGGGAGTGTTTTGCCGTATGGAGAATATCCAGAAGACCCAGAGGCTTACACTGTTGGCAGTATTACAATGGGTGCTACTTTACAGGTAGGTACAACGATTGGAATTCCCAGTTATTTTATGATTGTCAATGCTTACTATTATGCAACCTTTATAAGATACTCTTGGCCGGATGAACTTAAAATTGCCCCAAAGACGATATTGCAGAAAGTAATACAAACAGAAATTAGGCAGAGTTTTCCTACAAGTTGCCCGTCAGGCGAAGGCGGTGTTGAGGCGTATGGTCCTGTGGTATTTGGGCAATCTTGCTCAGTGGGCAGTTTAAGTTTAACTAATAAAATTGTCGCCGAAGATGCGGTGAGTTTAAAACGATATCATTATTCAACCCCAATGGAAACAGATGGCAAGTGGTATAAATGTGAACCGACAAATTTATTCCCTTATGCGGTTCACGCCGGAGAAGGCGGTTTGGTAGGCACTCCCCATACAACCGTATCTGGCGGTGCAGATATGAATATTGCTTTAGTAGGTGTAGGAGAAGGGATAGTTGTTGTTTTAGACTGGGAATCCAATGTGCCGTTAAGCTTTTTCAGAGATACTTTTTTGCATATAGATGCGCCGAGGGCATTGGTTCAAGATACTAAAGCACCGAGACCAAACCCACCAGTAGCAGAACGAGACCCCTATGCTTATTTAAAGTATGTCCTGCCGTATGATTTATTATACCCAAACGATGACGGTGTTAAGTGGGTCAGCGGTGCAGCGGTAAATGAAAATGAAGTAAGATGGTTGTGGTATAACGGTAAAAAGCAGGTATTCACGGCCAAAAATAATATTGTAAATACGACAATCAAACCAAAGAATAATCCCGATGAATGGGAGTGGAATTTGCCATATTCAGAACTCAGGCTCAATGGCTTGTGCTGTGTTTGTTGGGATTATGAAGCAAGCAATCCGGTTAGATACAAAATGATTTGTGCGGAGAACGAAGAACTTGATACAGAATGGGAACTTGAAAGAGAAAAAGATATACTTTTGGAAACATTGCTTCTTGTGATAGATGATATTACCGAAGGCGAAGCAGCAATAAGGCCAAGCGGAACGATTACTCAAATTTTATGCAACGGTACTCACGTCGTAGATGAAGTTGTAGAAATCATCGGCTCTAAGTTTTGCGATGGGGTTCATACACTCGTGGGGGCTGGCGAAGGATATATTGAAATTGATAAGGGATACTTTTTAGATGAAACCTTTGCCGATGGTGTTGTAGTTATAAACAGAACACAGACCTATGATGCTAATGATTGGGAAGGGGAAAGTTTTAAAGATTATACCTTCGCGCATCAGGCAAAAGACAATGCAGCCGAAATGCAGGGTGTGCCGGATAATCTGACTAAGATAAGCGAGTATATAGCGGTTGTGCCGCCAGTTGATTATATAAATTATTTTGACGGAGATTAGCCAAAGGTTTATGGAAATCCAACAGAGAAGGACTGTACCAATGAAATAAAGTGAAAAAAAGCATTTAATTATAACCGTTGACAACTGCCCTCATAGCAGCACCTCAGTCTGTTGGCAAGATTTTAAAAGG
Organism: Phycisphaerae bacterium; assembly: GCA_041652575.1. Taxonomy (NCBI): domain Bacteria; kingdom Pseudomonadati; phylum Planctomycetota; class Phycisphaerae; species Phycisphaerae bacterium. The sequence continues at coordinate 280,518 of JBAZHC010000002.1, forward strand.
CAAATTTTATCTTAAAAGTTTTTATCTCGTAGGGGGACAGTATAAACGGAATATCATGCTTGGAAAAGTTGGCAGATTTGTCCTCTCGTTCCAGCAGGTTACATTCACTCACATGGCAAAGCTGCTGCCAAAATCGGATATTGGCATTATGTTGCGATCCATGACGTTCGACGACACGGACTACGATTTCATCAGATGTTTCAGCTTTTTTGAGAGCCTCCAAAGTTAAACCGACGTTATCTATAGCCAAAAACGACTGCTTTGGAGGCAATTCACCATCGTGGTTGTCACACAATATCACATCAAACGGGTCATTAAAATCTTGAGCTTCTTTGATCGTATTGCCATAACGCCAATCTCCTGGATGTGAATATAGAGAGTAGACGAAATAGTGTTCCTCTTGGTCAGACACAGGATCGGGATATTTTGGGCCTTTCAGCAGGCTTAGCGTCATTGTGCCATCGTGCGCCTCGTGGCCATATTTGCTGTCGTTCAGCAAACTTAGTCCGAAATCGCCCTGCGAAAGGTCCATCCACATATGTGCAGGGACTTCAAATTTGGCTTCTTCGTAAGAGTTGTTTCTGGTAGTAGGACGGTCTATGTTGCCAAAAGCGATATCATAAGTGGCTTTTCGAGTTATGATGTTCGTATGGAATCTCGTTTTTAATAATTTATGCTGTTCTTTCCAGTCTACGTAAGTTTCAAAATCAACACGTCTTGAGTCAGCAGCTAAAATAATACGTTGAATCATGTGTGAATTACAAAAATTTCGTGTTATCTTGATACTCGAACGAACAGGGCCTTCCTCATCAATCTCTATCGATGACACACCAGAGATATCGAATTCAAGGTCAGTATAATGTGCTTCGATATCCCATGCATCGTACTTGCCGGGAATATCTTCATAAAGTTTCATCACATTGCCGCGTTTAGCAGGATTAATATGTTCGCGGTTAGTTAGTTTGTCGAAAAGAGAAAGGAGTTCGCCCTTCTCGTTAAGTACCACTTTAAGGAAATTATTCTCAAGGGTCGTTGAGGAGACTTTAACTGGAGATTTTATTTTTTTGCCTTTGCCTTCAACTAAACGGTATATCGAGTAACCAACAGAAGAAATATTCTTGGCGAGAAATATAAGTATAGTTTTGCCTGTCTCAAAGTCTGCAATGAATTGATGTGGTACTTCATCACCGTTTTCGTCAAGTATATAAATATTCTTCTCGGAATATTCAATGCGTACAATTGAGTCACGTGGATAAGGCTGTGAGTTAAAAATCACCACTGCTTTTCCATGTCCACGCGTGTCAGTTCTTGATGCAATGTCGTCCAAGGCGTTCCGTAACAGATGCTCACCGATATTCGTAGCTATCTTATAAGAGTCGAGAAGGTCAAGGTATGCGTCCGTGACATGAGTACCGGGAAGAGAATCGTGAAACTGATTGGTTAAAACTTCTTTCCATCCTTTATCTAATTCTATCACAGGATACTTTAAATGAGCAAAACAGGAGAATATCTCCGCCTTGCGATATAGGATTTCACAGTAGCGATTAAGCTTTTTGAGTCTGCCCTTAGTGGTATAGACTCCACGGTGCTCTTCAAGATATAGTTCATCGTTAAGCACCGGCAGATTGACATCAAGGGCCTTGTTATACATACGTTCAAGACATTCCTCAACAAGTGACATTTTCGTCGGGACCATGCCGGGAAAATTTTCATATCGTTTGGCATATTCCAGCATTTCTGAGTCCGGACCACCGCCGCCGTCTCCCCAGCCATAGGCGTAAAGACTTTCTCCGATTGTAGCACGCTCTGAAAACTCGTCCCAGTGTTGTTTGAGATGATCCGGTTCCATCGTACCAATAAAATGTGTTGGCGGAACAGTGGCAAAAATTTTGGATCCGTCGGGACTCTGCCACCAGAAAACACTGTGCTTCCACTTATTTGTATCATTCCAAAAAGCCATTTTGTGTGTTACAAAGTATTTTAGTCCACACTTAATGAGAATCTGTGGCATTGTCCATGCATTGCCGAAAACATCCGGAATCCATGCAGTTTTAGGTGTAATATTAAATTCACGTTCAATAAAATCTACGCCATGGAGTATCTGCCGTACAAAAGACTCTCCGGAAATAAGGTTGCAGTCAGGTTCGACCCAAAACGCACCAATAACTTCCCATCGGCCTTCCTTTACGCGTTGCTTAACTTGCTCGTGAAGATCAGGATAATTTTCCTTCATCTCCTTGTACATTAGCGGCTGGCTCTGAGAGAACTTATAATGGGCAAACCGTTCCATCATTCGCAAGGCGGTTGCATGGGTTCTACCGATTTTGCGTACGAACTCTGCATGTGTCCACAAATAAACTATGTCCAGATGTGAATTGCCACAAAGATGCATCAGACCCTTTTTCCGAAAAACGTTGGTTTCATAAACCTCCTTGCGGATAATTTCTTGAGCCGAGAGGGTTGCCTCCCTGGCCCTTTGATAGGATTGTTCCCGCTGGTCAATATGGCGTGTCGCTTTGTGCAAAGCATTACGAAGTAAGTCAACTACTTCCTGCTCAAGTCCTTCTGTTATCATTACATTGAAAGCTGCCCGCAGATCCCAATATGCATCGTTGATTTCCTGGTCGAAAACGGCAAAATGTGAGCATTCCAGTTTTTTGGGTTCAACAATTTCCCACATAATATAGGATTCGAGTTGGAAGTCGTAAGTTTCCTGGCCGGTAGCACAATTAGTAAGTGGAATGACATCACGAAAAGGATCTTGTCCATGGTATGGTTTGTCGTTAATATAGAGAAGTGAGTCACCGCTAAAATAAAGCTTGAGCACCACATTTTTGCCCCGGAATTTTACAGGCATCTTTGCTTTGCAGCGAAATATGGCGCTGAAGTCGTCTTCACCCCAGCAATCTTCAACATATATGGGTTTCCATTCTTCGCCAACAAAGAGTCGTTCTCGCTTCCGGGTATATTTAAACTGGCGATATTCCCATCCCTCAATTGGTTCCTTTTCCGGATATATCCAGTATTTGAGTGACTCAATTTTCTGCTGTATAATTTCCTCAAATGAGATAATCTGACGTTTCTTGCTTTTTATGATATTACGCCATTTGTCTAAAATATTCTCTATACCATTTTTTTTTTGCATATCTGGTTTTCGCTTTGATTCATTTCTAATGTTGCATATTTTTAAAAGATCCTGTGAAAGAAGATTATCGCAAAGTCGTTAAATTTTCAAGCTGAATTTCTCTGTCTTACTCCCAGACATTCTGCCATCTCACTGAGAATGGCAAAGTATGCTGCTGTTTGGACACTGCTGCTCATGGGCAGTATTCTGGCGCTATATCCTGGGATGTCTACGATGGCATCGCCAGGTCGCCAGGGCAGGTCAAACCAAAGCATGTTCTCGTGATTTTGCAAGTTCGTGAGACGGCCATAAGGTGAGGTATGAATCAACCGTACGCCTCGATCCAAAATTTTCCAAACGGCGTCTGTGTCCACTCGACCATATCCCATATATATCGCTACATCACCTTTTCCTAGTTCTTCAACTGGCGCAGCACGATTCAAATCGGCATTAAAAGGCGGCCATATTTCAAGGGGATAATTGAACTCCTCGGACAGTTCCAAAATTCTTGGATAGCAATGTCCACATATTGCTGCTCCTGCCCGATGGCCTTTATTTTTCGCCTCTGCCAGCCACTGGCCAATCCGACCGAATATGTCTGCCTGATTTTTGATAGTTTTGATGCTTTTTTCTATAGCATCAAGAAACTCGCCACCGGCATATCCGGCTGGTAATGGCGGAGTATACCAGTTATCATGAAACATCGGTGGCAGCCATGGGCCGTGAAGATTGTCTTGTTTAATAAAGTGGTTGTTTCTTACCCATCCTCCCTCCAGCCAGACACTCAACCAAATAGTCGGCATCTTGCCTTGCCGTATACAGGCACATATCATCTCGCCGGTAGTAACCCATCCTCGGACAATTTGTTCAAATTGTAATGTGGGTGCAAACGGGCAGAGTGTTTCAGTTTCATAAAGCCCTTCATTGGGATCGCAACCCCCGGTAAATCCTGCAAAACGACCTGAAGAATTTAACGACTGCGTATCTTCTTTTCTCCCAAGCACAAAGAGGTTTGCCTTGCTCTTTATCAGTGTATTAAGTGTTTTGTTTTCGGAAACATTTCGTTCTCGATAGCCAAGTACTGGGAAAAAGGCAACATCTTTTTCTGAGTTGGAAACATAATTACGTGATTCAAGCCCCATGAAGTTGCCGGCACGGAGGTCATATTCATCAGACCAATATTCTATCACAGGAGGTGCAAAAATATTTCCTCCGGCTATTAGATTTTCGGCCATCCTTTCGCCTAACTCAATCAAGGAAGGCAAATCCTTTCGAATTGTTTTAATCCGTCTTTCGATGAGAGAAATATATCTCTCAGTTGGTTTTGACATCTAAGTTACCTTTCAGGAAATATTAAATCTTTTTTAATTAAAGCCCTTTGACACGCGATTTATATCGCTTGATAAGACGGGCATTATATTCATCCCCGCCGGGCATGTTGGCGCTCTGGAATATTGGCGGCTCTATGCCGCGTTTCACCATTTCCGCTACAGCCTCAATGACAATCCTGTGAGATATATAAGCATCCACCATCGTAGAAGTTGGACCAATTGGTACGTCGAAGCCCTCGACTCGAAAATCCGCATCACCATAAGGGTTTTCATCGTCGATACACAAATTGGCATATTCAAAAAGATGCTTTTTGTTAGGATGTCGAATGTGATGATCGAGCGGAAGATTATCTCGCCATTGAGATGAGGAAATGGCAATGATTTTGGCACCTCTTTTTTTGGCTTCGTCCGCAGCATCAATTGTCGTAGGGTTCATTCCAATATTATGAAAAATGATCAGCAGGTCATCTTTAGCAATCTCATAATAACGAATTAAACAATTAGCATAGCCCTGTGTTCGCTCTACTTCCAGATATTTCAAAGCCTCACAAATGGGGCTTATATCGTGACCTATAATTGGATTAATATTTGCCAGGCCGCCTGCGCGAAAAAACATCTCAAAGACCATCAGGCAGGTATGCCCGCCGCCACCGTACACGTGTACCAACCGGTCTTGCTGATAAGCATCCGCAATCATTAATCCAGCCTGGTGGAAAGCCTCTGCTTGATGAGATTCCACAAGACCAAGCTTGTTCTGGATATTCTGAAGGTAACTACGTCCGCGACTGTTAGTTGTCATTATTGTCATCTCCTAAAGGTAAAGTATTATTCACAGCTTCATGCATGGCGATAATATTGGACAATGGTACGTCAGGATTTATTGTGTTGGCCGTAAATATTACAAGATCGGCCCTGCCTTTGCAAATGTTAACTGCCTGCCGTATCTTGGCCTTTATCTGTTCTGGTGAGCAGACAGGCAGTTCAGTTGTTACCGACAGTGGGCCAAAAATCAATAATGGTTTTCCATCACGGGTGCGTTTGTTCAACACATAGTCCAGTGTCATTTCACATTCTGGTTGAAACCCCTGCAGGCCTTGTACGCCACAATCGATCACCATATCAAGTATCTGCCGAACGTCTCCGTCACAGTGCCACACGGGTTTACAACCTACCTCAAGAAGAGGTTCAAGCCCGTATCGAAGTGCCGGAGCATAATACTTTTCGAGAAAATCTGGCGAGACCATTGGGCCACGCTGTGAGCAGATATCCTCACCCAACAAGACTGCTCGAGGATACAATCCTTCTTTAACTGCACGTGCTACCAGGCGTCCATTACACCGGCCTTGTGCACCGCCAACCTCTATCAATTTTTGCGCATAGTCTGAATACATCCCAATGATACAAAAGAAAATCTCGTAGCCAAAATCGTTATACCAGCTTACTTTCGCACCAGCATTCCATTGTGCTGGCATCCAGAGCATTTCCCCGCAAAGTTTTTGCATTCGAATGAGTTCCTGGCTGAATTGGTAGTACTGGCTCTCAAAATCAAACTTTGCTTCAATCTCCTCCGGCGAAGGCATCTCTCCGATTTGAGCAACAGCCTGCTCCAGTGAAATGCCGCAGTCTGCCCGCTTATAGGTGTGTTTATCAACGATGCGATAGTCGTCCCTGCTTTGTGGAACGCACACGTCTATCAAACCATCACTACCGAGTTGACGGTATGCACGGATAGAGATCTCTACCGGGTTTGCCCAAAATTCGTCCAGACTTACTGAAGTCAGTCGACAAATATGCTCCGGACAAGCAATCCACCCGCCGAGGATTGGAGTGTGATCCGGTTGCTGACCGATAAAAACAGTATCCAGACGCTCGCGGGGTGTCATCACATTGGTCTTATGCACAGCCCAAACTCCCAGGCATTACTGCCTCTAAAAAATCCCATTACCAAGTAAAGAACCACCGGTTAAAACCGGTGGCATTGCTGTATTCGGGCGCTGCCCGTCCGCCTGCGGCGGTTGTTTCCATCTACCAGTTAAAACTGGTAGTATTAAAATCGGAAGAATAAAAAGGTTACAGCCCCAATAAGCTGTCCTTGGAGCTGCAACCTTCCAAAACTTCCAAGAAATCGAAAGCAAAACCTACTATCGGCCTGTTTCCACAAAAGGGCAACATATGCCAAAATACGAACTACGATGCTTATCTGGTTTTTCTATGAATAAGACTTACCAGTCCTGCTCCCAGCAACACTAAAGTACAGGGTTCTGGAATGAACATGGCATCGTAATTCTGCTGTATTTCTGCCTGCGACAAGGCTCTGTTGTAGTAAGTAACTTCGTCGATCAGGCCATTGAAACCGGCACTGCCTTCAGAACCTCCGATATACAAGCCATAGCTGGTTATGCCGGTGTTAGTTCCTGTTCCTGTTCCCTTCACAATTCCATCGATATAGATTTTTGCTGTACCGGTTGAAGTGCCGGCATTCCAATCATAAGTAACAACCACATAGTGCCATGTGGTGTGTAAATCTAAAACATAAGGTACATCAACTCCCGACAGATCGAAGTTGCCCCAATGGGCGTAGTTAACCCTGTCATCATTCCAGTCGCGGTTATTCCAAAGCATCCAGCCGCCAGTACCCGCCCCCACCTTGGTAACGATATATCTGGCATCGTATCCGGTAGGAGTGCCTACCTTGATCCATGCGCCTACTGTTCGCGATGACGTGTTCAAACTTGCATCATCAGCCACGGCCACGTAAGAGCCTAATGACTTGGTGAAATTCAGCGAGTAGCTACTCCCAATTCCGGCCGTATCAGTTATGTACGACGTTGTACCGGTGATTACGCCAGCGTTACTCCCTGCGGAGTCAACAGCGGCACTACCACTGCCTTCGTCAAACGTCCAATGTGAAACCAGGCCGCTGGTCACAATGGTAGCATTGGAAATTACATTCATTACAAGCACCATTAACACAATAACTGTAACTCTTAAAATATTCTTCTTCATTTTTTACACTCCTTCCTAAATTAAATTATAACTAAGTAAACTTTCACGCAAATTTTTATGCTCTTTTTAAAATGTGCAATCACCGGTTACCCAGCCACAAACAAGCCAATCTGCGGCCATGGCTGCTAAGTCTCGGAAGTCGACGTAGCAATCATTAGTCAAATCAGTAGTTGGACATTTAATGATTTGCATGGCGTTATAGTTTTGCAAAACTTCCTCGGCAGTCAAGGCTCTATTGTAAAAGGTAACTTCGTCAATTAGACCATTCAGCCCAAGCTCATCGCTACTTACAGTTTCGTCCCCTTGTGCACAGCCGATGGTCAAATCTTCTGTAGAGGAGTTGTATCCGGTAATAGTATTGCTATACGCAAGAACTCCATCAATATACAGATTAGCCGTTGTTGCTTCCTTGGTGGCTACAACATAGTGCCACTTGTTAATATCTACAGCAGTCGAAGTAATTGCGACTATTCCATAGTGCCCGTAATCCCATTTGGTTCCGTTATCAACCAATCTCAACATCCAGCCGACTCCGCCACCTGCGACTGCGTTTGAGAATAGAAAAACCTCTTGGTTTTGGAGACCGATTGCCTTGACCCACAGTCCTACAGTCTTTCCATCTGTGTTTGTACCCGTAGGAGAGGTGTTCCGGACAACTTGTCCGCCACTTGCGGTGTTAAAACTTATCGAGTACGTAGAACCTGCCCCGGCAACGTCTGTCGACCATGTGGGAAGATCGCCACCAGTAGTAAAATTTGCAAAGGTACCATCATTCGATCCAACCGAATCTACGGTGGTATTCCCACTACCCTCTTCCATTTCCCAGTGTGAAACGAGACCGTTGGTTACAACAGGATTATGAGCACTCACAATAGTACATATTCCAAGTACTAGAAAACCAACGACTGCGTATCCTAAGATATGCTTTACATCTATCATAATTCTACTCCTTCCTTACTAAACCAAATCATTACTTGATTTTTTAAATTTGTTACTCAAGCGAATTCTGTTCTCTCGCGGCTAATGCATAAACAATCAGGGAGTACAACCGGACGGCGAACCACAAACAAGCCAATCTGCTGCAAGTGCCGCGAAATCCTGAAAGTCAACGTAGCAGTCACCTGTAAAATCAGAGACGGGGCAGTCGGACAGCGTGGCTTGGTAGGTCTGCAACGCTTCTGCCGCTGTTAACGCTCGATTGTAAATAGTAACTTCATCAATCAGACCATTTAGCCCAAGAACAGGATTGGCACCTGCCATACCAATGACCAAAGGTCCGGCAGAAGCGTTATACCCGGAAAAAGCGGCACTTCCTGCAAAAGCTCCGTCAATATACAGTTTCATCGTTGTTGCATCCTTGGTGGCCATAACATAATGCCAGTTGTTTATATTCGTAGCAGGTACATCAACCACGCCCACTCCCCAGTGTCCATACTCCCATGTTGTTCCATTGTTCAGGCTCAAGAACCAGCCATGGCCGGCAAAATCTGTGTTTGTAATTAGATAAATTTGTGAGTTCTGAGCACCGATGGCCTTGACCCACATTCCTACGGTCTTTTGATTTATGTCTATACCTGTAGGGGTTGCGTTCATGATAACTTGTCCACCACTTGTTGGATTGTTAAAGTTTATGGAGTATCCAGAGACAGGTCCGGGAACATCCGTTGACCATGCGGGGAGATCACCCTCAATATAGTTTGCGAGGATGCCATGATTTGACCCAACCGAGTCTGCAGCAATATTTCCGCTGCCTTCATTCATCTTCCAGTGCGAAATCAGGCTGTCCTCAAGAGATGGGGGCTGTGGTGGAAGTTGAGGAGCGTCATTGATGGCAGCCATATTCTGCTGTATTTCTGCCTGCGACAAGGCTCTGTTGTAGTAAGTAACTTCGTCGATCAGGCCATTGAAACCGGCACTGCCTTCAGGACCTCCGATATACAAGCCATAGCTGGTTATGCCGGTGTTAGTTCCTGTTCCTGTTCCCTTCACAATTCCATCGATATAGATTTTTGCTGTACCGGTTGAAGTGCCGGCATTCCAATCATAAGTAACA